>JBDHMC010000007.1:0-16853 GCA_039656355.1 Gemmatimonadota bacterium
CAGATGCTGATCCCTCAGACGGCTGAGCTCAGTTTGGGCTGTTTCCAACTCGGTTTTGGCGTCTTCCGCAGGCTGGGGGCCTTCCCCGGATTCGGAATCTTCCCCGGGGTCGGCCTCGAGTCCGAGGGCAGCATCAGGCTGAGTACCGGCCTGGGGTTCGGCATCCAAGTCCTGGCTCTCCCCGGCCTCTGAACCGATGTCGACCTCGGTGTCGGGTCCGCCATCCAAGTATTCCCCAGAGTCCACATCGGTCGCCTGGGCTCCCTCGGGGACGAGCCCCTCTCGATCCTTCAGATCTTCTTTCGTCATATCCTTTTTACGAGCCATGCGTTCTTCAGATTCAGATAGGGTCTTCGGAGGCTACTTCCCTCCTCGACCGGAAACAACCTGGGTCGCCAGCCAATCTAGCACCATCCGGTAGACCTCTTCTCGGCCAACGTCATTCAGAGGCTCATGCTGACGCCCCTCTAGAATCTCAACTTGTACGCCGTTCCCCACAATTCCCTGGGCAAAAGCCTCTGTTACCGAGCTCTGGACGACTCTGTCTCCACCGGGCACCAGGAACAGGACGGGAAGACCGTGAGGGAGACCGGATGCCAAGGCTTTTTCCTGGACCCGCTCGACTTCCCGGAAGAAGCGCCCTGTGAGACGGGTATGGATCAACGGATCCTGGCGCCAGGCCTGGATCATGTCCTGGTCCCGGGTCAGGCGCTTGGGATTCAAACCGGCAGGAAGTGGAACGCCCGGCAGAGCCAAGCCCAAGAATCGGCCCAACCGGCGAACCCAGCCGGGCATGGCGGCGGCGAGCCACGGAGCAGAAATCACGGCTCCGGCGTAGGGTCCTCGAAAGACTTGGAGTCTCCGAATGCAGATCAGGCCCCCCAGAGAATGGCCCATGAGGAACCGGGGCAGTCCTCCGGGAACTTGCCGGTCCATCTCTTCCTCCATGCCCAGGAGATCCTCCAAGAACCGGGGAAAGGCATCCACGTCTCCGCGAGGGCCAGGAGACCGGCCGTGCCCGCGGAGATCAAAGGCGAAAACGGAGGTCCCCGCCTGGGCGAGGGCGCTCGCAAACGGCTCATAACGACCAGAATGCTCCCCAAGGCCGTGGACCAGAAGAAGAGACGCCTTGGGGCTGGGCGCATCCCAGACACGCCAGCGGAGCTCCACGCCCTGGGCCCCGAGACCCGTTCCTTCCCGAGAGGGCATTACCCTTCCCTCCCCTCCAAGAGCCGTAAAAGGAGGCCCAGGGCTGCATGTCCAGCTCGTTCCCGGACGGCCTCCCGGTCTCCCGGGAAAACCTCTCTTCGAGCCACGGTCTCTCCACCAAGGCAAACGGCATAGCAGACGGTGCCAACCGGCTTGTCTGGAGTATGTCCGTCAGGACCGGCGATTCCCGTCACTCCCATCCCCACCGAAGCCTCTAATCTCCGAGCTACACCCTCGGCCAGGGCTTTCGCCACAGCCTCACCAACCACACCGTCCTTTCGGATCAGATCCTCATCCACACCCAGGACACCTGTCTTCACCTCGTTGGCATACGCGACCACTCCTCCGAGAAAATAGCGGGAGGACCCGGGAAGATCCGTCATTCGTTTCGAGATGAGGCCCCCGGTGCAACTCTCCGCCACTGCGAGGGTGTCCCCCGTACGGAGTAGAGCCGTCCCCACGGCCTCCGCCAGGTCTCCGCTCTTTGCCTCGTACCGGTACTTGGTGAGAACTGGCTCCAAGAGGTCCTCGATGCCTTGGAGGCTCGCTTCAACCTCGCCCCCTGTTCCTCGAGCGGTGAGGCGCAGCCGGAGCCCCAGAAGATCCGGGAGGTAGGCCAAGGACACATCACTCGGATCCGTCGGGAGAACGTCTTGGATCTCGGATGCAAGGACCGATTCCGGGACCCCGAAGGTGTGAATCACTCGGTGCGTGGCCGGTGACAACCGAGTAGAGAGCCGCTTTCTCAAAAGAGGCTCCACGCCCTGTCCATAGATCCCCCTCATCTCCTTTGGAACACCTGGGAGGAGAATGCACAACCGGCCTTCCGGATTTTCCATGGCCAACCCAGGCGCCGCCCCGTGGGGGTTGGGGAGCACGGTACCGCCTCTGGGAACTTCAGGCATGGACTGGCTCTCTTCCGGTAACTCTGGATATCCTCGGGCCCGAAAGCGGGTCTTCAAATCTTCCAAAAGACCCGGATCGAGGTCCAGGGAGATCCCCAAAAGCTCTGCGACAGCCTCCCGGGTGAGGTCGTCTGGAGTGGGTCCAAGGCCTCCGGTCACCAGAACCACATCAGCTGTTTCCAGAGCGTCATGGACAGCCTGCCGAATCCCGGCCGGAACGTCTCCCACTACCCAGCGGCAAAGTACCTCGAGCCCAAGAAGGGACAAGTTCTGGGCCAACCAGGTCCCGTTCGTGTCGACTGTCTCGCCGAATAGAAGCTCGTCGCCGACACTGACGATGGCGGCGGAAGGAGGTAAGGGGAGATGGGCCCGATCGGTCAACGGGAAACCCCAACCAGAGCGCGGTAGGTCCAGAGGTAGTCCGCCATGGAGTAGACCGTCAGGACGATGGCCATCGAAAGGGAGATGCCGATCCAGCCGCCATGCAGGTGGTTCCAGAATACCCAGAAACTCCCGTCCCAATTCCGGTCAACAGAGAGCATTTGCATGGGATACCAGAAAAGCACCCCCCCAATAAAGAGGTTCTGGATGAAGGCCTTCCACTTTCCGGACTTTCCTGCCGAGATGATCACATTCTTTCGCGCCGCCCAGGCCCGAAAGAGGGTTATCGCCAGCTCACGACCGAAAATCAGAAGAATCACCCAGAGCGGTAAGGGACCCCACCACGGGAGCGGACCCACCGTTCCTTCCGCATGGGACAAAATGAAGATGGGTATAAAGGTGGCGGCCAGGAGAAGTTTGTCCGCCAGCGGATCCAGAAGTTTCCCCAGGTCGGTGACGAGCCCGTGTTTTCGAGCCAGGTACCCGTCCCAAAGGTCGCTGAAAGCAGCGGCCAGGAAGAGGACGAAGGATAGGAGTCGGAATGTCGCGGATGGGGAGAGTACCAACGCAAAAACGGCCGGACAGGCCAGAATCCGACCGATTGTGATGAGATTGGGCAGGGTGGGACGGCCGGCGGCCATAGGCGCCTCAGCTCAGAGACTTCACGACCAGCTTACTCACGGCACTCAGGGTCTGGAACACGCCATCCCCCTCGATGGCCACGGCCTCGAAATCTGGAACCCCCATCGGGTTAAGAACGGAACGGAGTTCTTCAATGGACATGGTGTCAGGGAGGTCGCGCTTGTTGTACTGGATGATGAACGGAATAATCTCCACGTCATACCCGTACGACTCCATGTTTTCGTACAGGTTGTGCATGGCTTCGATATTCGCTTCCAACCGAGATCGCTGCGAATCGGCGACAAAGATCAGGCCGTCTACACCTTTGAGAATGAGCCGCCTGCTGGCGTTGTAGTAGACCTGTCCTGGAACCGTGTAGAGATGGAACCGAGTCCGGAACCCCCGAATCTCCCCCAAGTCGATGGGAAGGAAATCAAAGAAAAGAGTCCGCTCTGTCTCGGTAGCAAGGGAGATCATCTTCCCTTTGGTGTCCGGACTCACCCGAGAATACACATACTCGAGATTGGTCGTCTTCCCCCCAAGCCCGGACCCATAATAAACAACCTTGCAGTTTATTTCCCGGCTGGCGTAGTTAATCATCGACATAGGTCGATTCTACGCTCCCATTTCCTGGATTTGAGTTTTATTCAACGGCCGACCCCCCACGGAGTGTTGCCGAAGACGTAGGAACCCCAGCTCAGGTAAAGCCAGGGGCAAGACCAAGACTATAAACTCGTGTTCCCCAATGCGGATGGCAACCTCCAGCTCTTCCTCGGCTTTCACCCTGCTGCAGCCGCCTCATGAGCCTGGTCCTCCATGCGCTTCAAAATCACCTTTGCCCGGTTCTTCAGAAGCTTCCGGGGCTCCCAGGCCACAAAATCTCGGAGAAGAGTGATACTATCCACCGTCGCATCGTTTCTCGCCATGTGGCCGAGGCACGCAAGGCGCCGAAGGGGTTGAGGACTAAAAAGGTCCCTTTGGTGCCGGACAAGTTGATCTCTCACCAACAAGGCAGCCACAGCTCCTACAGCTGCAACTGCAAAAACCGTAATTCCCGCGGTTTTCAGACTCCGTTTCATCTCATGTTTCCTTACATCTCCCTGCGGCCAGAGAGGGCTTCGGCAATGGTGGTTCCATCAACGTATTCGAGATCGCTGCCCACGGGGATCCCTCTTGCGAGGCGTGTCACCCTAGGTCCGAGTGTGCGGACCACATTCTCAAGATAAACCGCTGTGGCCTCTCCCTCCACAGATGCGTTCGTGGCCAGGATGATCTCGGACACCCCGATTTGGGAGCTGGAGATCCTGTCCAGGAGCCCTTTCAGGTTCAATTCTTCGGGTCCGATGCCATCCAGGGGTGAGAGGTGGCCGCCCAAAACGTGGTATTGGCCTTCGTAACGACCGGCCCTCTCGATGGCCCCCACTTCATAAGCTTCTTCCACCACACAGATGATGGAGGAATCTCGGCGGGGGTCAGAGCATACCTCGCAGAGATCTGCCTCGCTGTAGTTCCCACACTGCCGACAAGGCCGAATTCGGTCCGCCAAGTCCCGGATGGTCTGGGATAGCCGATTCGCCTCATCCTTGGGTCTCTTCATTAGGTGATAAACCAACCGTAGTGCCGTTTTCGGGCCGATACCAGGGAACCTGGCCAGCTCCTTTGAAAGTTGGTCTATGACGGACATGGAAAAGTGGGAGTCCCCCTCAGAAGAGCCCAGGAAGCTGCATGGGTAGGCCACCCGTAGCCTTCTTCATTTCCCCTTCATAGAGAGCCCGTGCCTTGTTTTGGGCCTCCGACACCGCGGCCATGACCAGATCTTCCAGCATCTCGACGTCCTCTGGATCGACCACGGCCCCGTCGATGGAAAGAGCTTTGAGGGCACCCTTCCCGTTCACGGTCGCCTTGACCATGCCACCCCCGGCCGAAGCCGAGATTTCCTGGGCATCCAAACTTTCCTGAAGCTCGGCTACCTTGGTTTGGAGTTGCTGTCCCATCTGGAGCAGCTGCTGAAGGTTGTCCATTCAATCGTTTCCGATGTCGATGAGTAAGGAGGGTTCAGGAGCCTGAGTGCCGTCGCACTCTACAGCTCGAACTTGTTTCTAGTCGAGAAGCTCCAGATCGAGTTCTTTTACAGCTTCCCCCAAGGCTGGTTCCTTGTCGACCAGCTCCCGGAGTCGTCCATCCCTGACTGTTTCTTCGGTGATCCTGTCGGTCGGACCCTCTTCCGGCCCTTCTGCCGAAATAGTCAACTCGGGAACAGATCCGGCGTGCAGCCCCACAGCCTCTCCCAAAGTCCGAAGAACGTTCGGGTCCTGGAGACGATCTAAGCCCGGACCAGGGAGGATGGAGAGTTTGATCCTGCCATCTCCCGGGAAATCGACTTTTGCAGCCTTGAGAAAGGGCAGGACGCCCTTGGGAAAATTCTTCGGGTTTCCCAGGGCAAGATCCCATGCTTTCGGCAGGGGAATCTGGGCTCCAGGAGCCTCCACCGACCCTCCCTGGGAGATCGCCCGGTTCTCTTTGTCCGGCCGAAGGTCCACGGAGGGAGCGGAATCAGCCAAGGGTGCTTCTCCCCCAAGACCCCTCAGGAGAGCCTCCAGCTGAATGGTTCGGTCGAGATAACTGAGTCGGAGGAGGAGCATTTCCATCAGGAGCCTAGGATGGGCGCTCCTGCGGAGGCCTCCGGTGGCCTCGAGTTCTGTGGCTTGGGCCAGCATGCGGACCAGGTCCCCTGAGGAGAACGCGTCGGCCTTCTCACGGAACGAATCCCTGAGGTCCTCTCTCACCCCTTTCCCTCCCTCACCCTGGCCAAGACGGAAACGCAGAAGGAGTCGGAACACATCCACCAAACCCCGGTGGAACTCCACCATATCGTAGCCCTCTTCCAGGAGGGCATCCACGAATGAGAACACCTCCCCGTGACGGCGCTCCAGGAGGATGTCCAGGAGTTCCACGTAACGTTCTTCTTCCACCAACCCCAGGACCCGTCTGACCGCTTCCTGGGAAACATCTCCCCCAGTGAGGGCCAGGACCTGGTCCAAAAGGGAGAGCGCGTCCCGCATTCCCCCTTCGGCACGTCGTGCAATGGTTCGAAGAGCCTCGTCGGGGGCGTCGGTGCCCTCTCCGGAGAGAACCTCTCCCAGGCGGTTCACAATGTCTCCCAACCCCATCCTTCGGAAGTCGAACCTCTGACATCGAGAGAGGATCGGGGAGGCCGACTGTTGGATCTTCTGGGGCTCGGTGGTGGCGAATATGAAAATGACCCTCGACGGCGGTTCCTCGAGGATCTTCAGGAGGGCATTCCATGCCTCACGGGTGAGCATGTGAGCCTCATCGAGGATATAGACCTTGTGGCGGCCCTCCTCCGAGGGAGCGTACATGGCCCGCTCCCGAAGGTCCCGTGCATCATCCACCCCTCTGTTGGAAGCGGCGTCGATCTCAACCACGTCAAGGGCGGTCTGGCCACCCCAGATCCTACGGCAACTCTCACATTCCCCGCATGGCTCTCCGTCCTCTGCCCGGTGGGGACAGTTCAAAGCCATGGCAAGGACCCGAGCGAGGGTTGTCTTTCCGATCCCTCGAGACCCACAAAAAAGATAGGCGTGACCGACCCTGTCTCCGGCGACTGCTCGTCGGAGGGTTTCGGAAACGTGCTCCTGAGCGGCGACCTCAGCGAAGCGCTTGGGCCGATACTTCCGGGCTAGGGCGGTGTGGGACACGAGAGTGCAGGCCGTGAAACGGGGTAGGTTATCACCTCAGAATAGAAATGCCCCAGGCACCCCGCAGCAACAATCACCACACTTACCGCTGCTACCTGCGGGGTCCTGACGGGATTCGTGGGCTTTCGCTCTGCGGACCTGGGGCACACTTCAAGGTACCCCAAAACCCCTGCTCGAGTCAAGCGCAGAATGGCGAAAAGGCAAGGGTTTTCGGGGTTTTTCGGCTATGGGCCTGTCGGTCAATCCAACCTCCATGCATCGGGGACGTGGAGGACCTCGGGACTGCCTCCCTCCGGCCAGGAAACCGCAATCGCATCGAAGCGGACCAGAGTGCCGGGGGGGAGTGCTCGTTGGTGAAGCCACGCTCGGGCGACATGGGCTATTTCAAGCCGTTTCGCCCGTGTAATGGCCTCCAGCGGATGGCCAAACCGCCAATGCCGCCGACATTTCACCTCCACAAAAGCCAATACCCGGCTCCTGGTGGCGATGACATCGATTTCCCTCCGTCCTGACCGCACGTTTCGGCCCAGGATTTTCCAGCCCCGGGCCTTCAGGTACTGAACAGCCTTCTCCTCACCCAGCCGGCCCAACCGCACGTTGTCCATGGCTCCTCCCCGGTACGGACTAACCTGGAAAGGAGGGGCTTGGAGGGGGGCGGTGACAGAGGAGTTTGGGCTGTGTTACCCGCCGAGTGCGGGAGTAAGCTCCCTATCAATGGCCCGAGCGATGACCCGGATCTGATCCAGGAGCTCCCGAAACTGCTCGGGATACAGGGACTGAGCCCCATCCGAAAGCGCACGATTCGGGTCGGGGTGGACCTCGACCATAAGACCGTCGGCCCCCGCCGCTACGGCCGCCCGGGCCATGGGGGTGACCTTGGCCCTAACGCCGGTACCGTGACTGGGGTCGGCGATAATCGGAAGATGGGAAAGAGACTTCACCACTGGGATCGCCGTGAGGTCCAGGAGGTTTCGGGTCTGGGTGTCGAAGCTCCTTACTCCCCGCTCGCAGAGAATGACGTGGGGATTCCCCTCGGCAATTACATATTCGGCAGCTAACAGGAGTTCCTCGATGGTCGCGGAGAGGCCCCTTTTTAAAAGGATGGGCTTTCCAATCCGCCCCACTTTTCTGAGGAGTGGGTAGTTCTGCATGTTCCGGGCACCCACCTGAAGGATGTCGGCATATTCAGCTACATGGTCCGCAGTCTCAACGTCCAGGGCCTCCGTGACGATGGCCATGCCCGTCTCTTCACGGGCTTTCGCCAGCAATTCCAGGCCCTTCACTCCCAGCCCTTGAAACGAATACGGAGAGGATCTGGGCTTGAATGCCCCACCTCTCAGGATGGTAGCACCTGCCTCCATCAGGGTTCTCGCGATACCGAGAATCTGCTCCTCACTCTCTACCGCGCAGGGACCGGCCATAAGCGCAATCTCTTTCCCACCCAAGCGCGTCCCGTTGGGCAGGGAAACGATAGTATTTTCCTCTTTCCACTCCCTGGACACCTGCTTGTAGGAGTGGCTCACTGGAATAACCTCCAACACGCCGGGTAGACTCTGGAAGAGATTGGGTTCAACCTGTCCATCGTTTCCGATCAACCCGATGGAGGTTCTCTGGCGCCCGGGGATCGGGCGCGCTTCATAGCCGAGCTCCTGAATCATTTCCACGACGTCCCGGATCTCCTGAGACGCGGCATTATGCTTCATCACGACGAGCATGAGGTTCTCACTGTGCGAGTGTCTTTGAGGCCCGGCCCTGAAGGCCGTTCCCGTAGACGAGATTAAAGGTCCTGTCGCTCCAACACTTCCACCTGTCCATCCGACAAATCTAAACTCAGACCGTCCCAACCTGTGAGGACACAGCCGTCATATCCGGCATCCGCGATGAATCCCGGCACCTTCTCCGGATCTAGCGCAGGAAAACAGTGCACTGGGACCAGGAGCTCAGGAGCAGCCACGCCTGCAATGGCGGCCAATCCCTTCGGAGTCAAATGACCCCCGATCTCCTTGCCATCGGGATGACTGCACTCCGCCAAGAGGATCTGGCAGCCGCGGAAGAAGGGGCCCAGAGCCTGATCTGGACCCGTATCCCCGGTAAACCCAAGGGATCCGTCCCCGGTTTCCACTCGGACCGCGATGGAGTTCGCCGTATGCCGGGTCCCCAAGGTATTGAGCCGAAACTCCCCGAGAGGATGTTCCCAGGCCTCTCCCGCAGAAAGCTCATGGACTGCCAGAGGGAATCCAGGTTCGAGGATGTAGGACCCATGGGCTCGGGCCAGGCCTTCCATGTGGGTTGATAACCCCGCAGGACCCAGGAGGGTTATTGGGGTTTTTCTGGAGGGGTCCAACCCATTCTTGAGAGCAAAAAGGAGGGGGGCCAACTCCCCCACGTGATCCGTATGAAAATGGGTGATGATGAGATGGGAGGTGTTCTCCCATCGCAAACCCAGCCGGGCCATGGTCCGAAGCGTCCCCGCCCCGCAGTCCAGGAGGAGGCAAGATTGCCCGATCTCGACCCAATGGGCCGGTGGCCCCCGCTCGGCGTCCGGGACCAGGGTCCCGGAGCCCACCACCCACACTCTCACGGCCAGTAGACCACTCTACGGACCTCCACAACTGGACCGGCCCGAAGCCGTAAGAGATAGACCCCGGGAGATACGCCACTCCCACGTTCGTCCTGACCATCCCAGGCAAATGTGGTGCAGGGGTCGGCCGGTGGGCCCCTCTCCCTCCCATAGAGCCCGGGTGGAAGCTCTGTCGGTCCACAGCCCCGGCCTGGAATCAGGCTCCTGACCCTTCGTCCCCTCATATCGAAAACCGCCAACTCCACCACCGACGTTCGGGCAAGGTCGAACCAAATTCGGGTTTCCCAGATCCCCTCGGCGGGATTGGGAAAGGGATTCGGGAAATTCTGGTAGAGGTGGGTCACGGGCGGGTTCGCGCCGCCGGTGACCACAAAAGGACCCGCACTGGCCACTGTATCCGCCTGACCGGCCCGGACCTGTGCAATCACTCTCCAACGGAGAGGCAGGTTGAAGGGCAGCGGCTCCCCTATCCTATGGTGGTCTTCCCCAAGTCCCGGGTAGCTCTGTATGACCACTCCTTCCCGATCTGAGAGGATCTGGAGCTCGAACGTGAAGGGCCCGGCTGGTCCCGGAAGCTCCATGGCCGTCCACCTGAACTCGGGTTGAGGGTTCGTGACCTGGATTCCACCAGGATCATTCAGTACGTCCAAGCTGACCCAGGACGGGACTTCCAAGGGACCTTGAGGGGGAGTGGCCCATCCGACTCCTTGTGTGGATCGGGCCTCTACCCTCCAAAAGAGACGGGTCCGAGGGGGGAGGGGTTCCTGGAGCCTTCGGGCGAAGGTCCCCATAACCGAGTCCTTCCGGAGGATCTCCTGAAAAACGGAGTCTTCGGCGAACTCCAGATGAAAGGTCACCGGCAAACCCAGGGGGTGGATACTGGGAACATTCCATTCAAACTGAGGTCCCAAGCTCGTCACAAAACCCTGGGCGTCCATTTCCTGAACCGGAAGCGCAAGTACTCCTTCGGGGAACAGAATGGCTGGGGCCACCCGGGGAACCCGAGGAAAACCCCCGCTGGAGGAGTTCGTCGAGGTCTCCAGAGCCTGGAGAACACCCATGGGGCCCCGCTCCGGGTATGCCTCGACAAACAGGGCCGCAGCCCCAGCCAGGAGGGCTCCCGCGAACTCGGTGCCCTCAACCTCCCCCATGGTCTCCTCGCCGACGCCGAGGGCCACTGGGATGGCCTCCCCAGGGGCCAAGAGGTCCGGCTTCGAACGCCCGTCAGCGGTGGGTCCTTCGGCCGAAAAGGCCGAACGCGACCCCAAGGCGTTTACGGCTCCCACTGCCAGGACGGAATCGCCATCGGAAGGAGACTGAAGGGTCATGAGGCCCGGTCCCCCATTACCGACCGGCGCTACGACCAGAACTCCCCTTTTGGCCGCTTCATCCGCCGCTATGGTCGCCGGGGCCCCATCCCCGTCCAGCTCCTCCTGGGTATACTCCCCGCCCTGGAAGTTCCTGAACCCGACCCCGGAAAGGACGATCCGGGCACCTTGTGTCTCCAACCATTCGAGACCAGCCACCCAACGATCCTCATCGGCACCTACCGGATCGGTCCCGGTGTAAACCCTGGCCAGCAGAACCCGGGCTCCCGGCGCTGCTCCCCTGAAGTTTCCGGGCCAATCCCCGCTGACGAGGGACCAGAGGGCCGTGCCATGGGAGGCAGCCTCAGGGGGGTCTTCCAAGCCAGGTTCCACCGACCCGTCCTGTTCGACGAAATCTCGGACCGCTATGGGGGGGGTGAGGCGGAGGGCGGCATGGTTCGAAAAAAAGAGACCGTCCAGGATACCGATCCGGGTTCCGGTGCCCAGAAACCCCAGGGCGTGTGCGGCCGGGATCCCCAATACCTCGAGGGCGGCGCCCAGATTCCCATAGAGGGAGTCCGTTCTAGCGCCCGGCCCAGGCCCCGAAGGAGACGCTACAGCCTCTCGCGCCACCTTCCCTCCGACAGGCCCGCCTACCGGGAGGCGTCCAACCGGCAGAATCCTCCTTACTCCTTCCAGGTCGAAAAGCTCGGGCACTCGGTGGGTGGGCACATCGACACTCAGGGCCCGGAGCCAGCGACTCCTTGTCCTCAACCGTCCGGGGAGTTCGGTCAAACCCACCCCCGGCGGGGCAGATGCCTCCCAGGCGTCTTCAGTGAGGAAAACCCAGTATGCGATGGAGTCGAGGGAAGCCGACCCCATGGCTGGATCCGACAGGTGGAAGGGAACGACCCTCCCCCCAATGAGCAGGGGGAGGAAGGCAACGAGAAGGGAAATACTCAGGTGATGCCCAGTACGAGCCAGTCCAGGAGATGGGGCGCGGCTGCGCAAGGGGCTCCTAGAAGGCTGATCGGAAAGGGGGGCGAGCCGCGTTACGAGCGCCACGGGGCCAGATGGAAGGAGGGGATTCGATGGCATAGCCGTGCGCTACGGCGAGAAGACCCAACGCAGCAGATGGCCCCGTGCCGTCGTAACCCGAAGGGCACAGGGGGGTTGCGGCGCCATACGGCGTCATGACTCCTCCCCGATACTTCAGCATCGCATTCGTCGTCCTTCCTTGTCTGGCATCCGCAAGACCCCTGTGCGCGGCCGCACCCCCCTTTCCGATCAGCCTTCTAGGCCGTGGAACCACTGGTCTGAAGCGCATCCTCCAATTGGACCCCCACGATTCTACTCACACCAGGCTCCTCCATCGTCACCCCATAGATCCAGTCCGCAGCCTCGATTGTCCGGGCATTGTGAGTGATGACGATGAATTGAGTCTGATTCTTGAACTCCTGCAGGAGTTTAATGAACCGGTAGATGTTGGATTCGTCCAGGGGAGCGTCCACCTCGTCCAGCACACAAAAGGGGCTGGGCTTTACAAGGTAGATCCCGAAGAGGAGGCTCAACGCCGTCAGAGCCCTCTCTCCTCCAGAGAGGAGGTCGATCCGCTGGGTCTTCTTCCCACGGGGTGATGCGTGGATCTCGATGGTTGACTCCAGTGGATCGTCCTCATCTTCCAACCAAAGGGTGGCTTCCCCTCCTTCGAACAGGCGCCGAAAAGTGGTTTGGAAGTTTTTCTGGATCTCCTCGAAGGTGTCCCGGAAAAGTTGGGTGGCTGTCTCGTTGATTTGGCGAATGGCCGCTCGGAGGTCGTCCCGGGCGCCTTTCAGGTCTTCCCTCTGTTCGAGAAGGAATTCAAGCCGGGCGCTTTCCTCCTGGTGTTCCTCCACCGCAAGCATGTTGACCAAGCCGATGCTCTCCAGCCTTTGCACGATCTCCTGGAGCTCTTCCTTCAGCTCTTCAGGCTCTCCCTCTACCGGCTCTGCCTCCGCCAGGAGGAGTTCCAACGGCTTCCCCCACTCCCCTTCCAGCCGGTCCTGAATACGGCCGATCCGACCCACCAACTCCTGCTGTTCCAGTTCCTGCGTGTGCTTTCGGTCCAGCGCCTCCCGCTCGGCCGTTCGGGCGACCCTGACCTTCCTGTCCGCCTCCTGAAGTGACTCGGAAAGCCGGTCGGCCGCTTCCTCTCGTTTCCCCAGGGTCCCCTCGGCTTCATCACGCTGCCGGAAGAGCAGTTCGGTGGCGGTGGCGCCGTCCTCCCTGAGTTTTTTTGCGGTGGCCACTTCCGCTCTAAGGTCCTTCTCTTCTGCCTCGAGCCCTTCAGACCGGGTTTGGGCGTCCTCCAGCGAAGTATCCAGGTCCTTCAATCGTTCGATGAGTCGACTCCGGTCCCCTTCCTTCCGGGCAACCTCCAGAGCCAACTCGGATTCCCTGGACTGGGCGTCTTCCCAGGCTCCCTGGGCATCCGCCACGAGCTTCTGGCCGAGGTCCTCTTCCCCCTTGAGATGGTCCACCTCTTGTTGAAGTAAATCTCGGTCTTCAAGAGCGGTCTTCGCGCGCTCGAGAGCTCGGCCTCGCGCAGATCGGGTTCCTTCGATTTGCCTCGCCAACTCCTCCTGATGCCGATCAAGACGGACCCTCTTGTCCGTTTGGGCCTGAACCTGGGCCGATGCGGTTCGATGAGCATCCTCACCTTCCCGACGGGCCTGCCAGGCCACATCCATCTCGGCCTCCGCCTCACCTGCCTCGGCTTCAGCCGCCTCACGGAGGGTCCTGGTCTCCACGGCCTGCCGTTGTGTCCCCACCAGTTCCTTCTTCAGGAGCTTCACACGTTCCCTGCGCTCCAAGATCCCAGAGCTTCCCAGGGGACTTCCGATGCGGACAACGCCGAGTCCATCGACAGCGGTGCCGGAGAGGGAGAGAAAACCCCGCTCCTTCCCAGCGTCGGAGATGGTCGCCTCAGCCTCCAGAGCGACACCATCCAGAATCCTCCGCACCCAAGGCGCGCCGGGCCCGTCCAGCTTCAGGGCGCCCAGAAGGCTTCCCTCTCCCTTCTCATCATCGGAGGAAACCCGATCCAGGGGGAAGAGAATCAGACCCCCACCGCCACCCCAGGATTCGCTGTGCCACTCTTGAAGACGATTCACCGTGGCCCCGTCCTGGACTACAAGACCCTGGACCAGGGGCCCGAGATAGGACTCTACGGCCCGGACGACTTCAGGTTCGCCGGCCAGGGAATCACCCAGTCTCCCGAGAATGCCCGAGTCTTTCAGATCCAGAGAAGCCTGCACTGCCGGTTCCAGGCCTTCACGGCTCCGATCCATCCCTTCCAGAGCCTCGATTCGCGCTTCCAGGTTCGTCACACGATCCGACGCGACCGTCTCGACCTTCCTCGCCTCTTCAAGCCCCACACGGCTCTGTCGGTTTCGGTCCTTGGCCCTTTCGAGGGCCTCGGATTGCCCACGGACACCTTCGAGGAGTCGGGCCACCTCGTCGGTAAACAGATCTCCCTGACTTTCTACATCCGAGAGTGCGTGGGAGGCTTCCTCCATCTCTCCCTGTAACCGCTCCAGGTGCCGGGCCAACTCAACGCCTTGGGCCTCGGCGGAGGTGGCCTCACCCTCGAGGTGTGCTTGGCGCCGAGTGAGATCCCTTAGGCTGGACTCCGTCGCACTCAATTTCCCCCGCGAGACCTCCAGGACTCCCCTGGCCTCTTTGGCAGCCCCCTCCCGTCGCCCCCGTTCCTCCAGGAGCCCCTCGAGCTCCGATACCATCCCGGCTTCGGCAGAGCGGAGACCCTCCACCTCTTTTCCAAGGCTGTCGATCCGCCCTTTGATTCCCTCGGACTCATGCCCTATCTGTGTGAGGCGCTTTCCGGCATACGCGGTCCGTTCCGCAGCCACGGCCAGATCCCTCTCCCACCGGATCAGCTCCTGGCGAATCTCATCCGCCTTGTGGGCGGCCTCCCGGCGAGCTTGTTCCACTTCCACCTGGCGAAGCCGCAGGGTTTCGTACTGGGTCTCAGCTCCTCGGAGTTCAGCCAAATATCCTTCTCCAAGCTCCCGATCCCCAGCCAACTCTTTCTCCACCTGATCCAGCCGACGGTTCAGGGAGTCCAGCTGGTGTCGGACCACCGCCACCTCAACCGCCAAACGTCGGTCCCGGAGAGTCTGATGCCGCTGTGCCTTGCCTTTCTGCCGGGCCAGTGACCTTACCTTCGATTCCACCTCCCCGATAACATCGTCGAGGCGTTGAAGGTCCAAATCCGCCCGCTCCAGGCGCCGAAGGGCCGCCTTTCGACGGTCTTTGTACTTGCCGATCCCAGCTGCTTCCTCAAACAGACCCCGACGCTCCTCTGCCCGATCCGAGAGGATGGCATCGATCATCCTGTTCTCGATAATGGCATAGGCGTTGGCACCCAGGCCGGTGTCTCGGCAAAGGTCAAGAACATCCCTCAGGCGGCAAGAAGTGCGGTTGATGGTGTAGTCGCTACCACCGTCTCGGTAGACCGTGCGGCCCAGCTCGACTTCCTCGAAGGGGACTGGGAGCGATCCATCCTCGTTGGACACCACGAGAGATACTGAGGCCCTGTTGACGGGACGCCGGTTCACCGTGCCCTGGAAGATCGCCTCTTCCATCTTGGCACCCCGGATGGCTGTTGGCCGCTGCTCACCCAGAGCCCATCGAATCGCATCACTAATATTGGATTTTCCGCAGCCGTTGGGGCCGACCACGGCGGTGATTCCTTGGTGGAAGTCGATTTCAGTGGAGTCCGCGAAGGACTTGAAGCCGTGAACTCGGAGGGCTTTTAGCTTCATTCCGGGGGGCGACCCCGCCGTTCGATGAGAGGAATGTCCCTGTAGCCGTTCTCTCGGAGGGTCAGCTGCCAAGCTCGAGCATCCACGATGCCTTCGAAAGCGCCGGAGAGGATCACATACGCTCCGGTACCATCGGGATAGCTTACTTGGACGATGTATCCGAGGACCCCCCCGGCCTCTGCCGATGCCAGGAACTCCCGGGCCTCCGGCAGAGTGCCCCTCTCACCCAGGTAAAACGCTAGTGGGGTCGCTCGCGGCTGCCAGCTCTCAGTGATGTCATTGGTGAGGACCCCGGCGAGGGGGGCCTTCAGGTTTTCCGTATCGACCACGTCGACGGCAGGGCCAGCGAACAGGACGTACGTGAGGACTCCCTCCTCCTCTTTGGGAGTCAGATTGAAAATGAGCGAGGGAAGTCGTCGCCGAAGTGAGTTTCGCATTTCGAGAGCAAACCCCAATTCCGTTTCTCCGTATACGTCCAATTCGAGGGAATAGCGGAGAACGGCATCGGTCGGCTGTTGGCCCTCCGACATCAACTCCGGAAAAGGAACCTCCCCGACCAGCCAACCAAATCCAGGTGCCGTGAAGAGTCCCGCTTTGGTGCCAACCGCCGCGAACAGCACCAACAGCACTGCGACGACACCGGCAATCAGAGGAGTGGAGAGCCTCTTTTTCGGAGGGGGACGGCGTTTGGACATGGGCCGCGGCCGCTCTGGAGGGGTCGGGCGTGGCCTCGGCTCTACCTCCGGTTGCCTCACGTCTCCGGGTTCCGGGGGCCCGGGAGCGTCGCCTCCGACCCCGGTGTCCGGAAGGTCCTCGGGGGAGAACTCGGATCCTCTGAGGATGTCTCCCCCGAACTGGCCACCGCCTTCCACGACCTCGGTTTCACCTCCGACACCCGGCAAATCGACGAAGTCAGCCCCAAAGTCAGGAACCTCCTGATCCGGAATTCCCTGGCCGCCGAGGTCAGACCCCCGCTGAGCCGCCTCGCGTTCCAAGTGATCCGAAACCAGCTCTCCGTCTCCAAAAGCCCTCGGCCCGGATCGGGCATCCTCGGGAGCGAGGTCATCGACCGACGGAATCTCCTCCGCCATCTCCTCACCGAAAGGGGGATCCATCTGAGGTTCATCACCCCCGGACTCGTCACCCTCCGAGTCGTCATCCTCGAACTCGCCTTTCCCGATTTCGGCCACAAACCCCTCCGCCAGGCTCAGACCTTCTTCGAGATCAGGGGGTGGAGAATCCCCAGCCAGCTCATCGTCCAGGAGAAGGTCATCAGAGAGACCGAAGGTCCCCTCCAACTCCATCCC
>JBDHMC010000008.1:0-16692 GCA_039656355.1 Gemmatimonadota bacterium
AGATGGATCGCTTGGTTTCCAGCGTCACAAGCGGCTCCAGGTCGTAGCCCATGATCCACGGAAGGGGAAGCTGAGCGGCTGTGGGGCACAGGTCCGCCAAAAAAATGGCGGTCTCACCTTGGCTTTCCAGCACAATGGACTGGTGAAAAGGAGTGTGCCCTGGGGTAGGAAGCACCCGAAGCCCGTCGACCACTGGGACGGCGCCGTCCACCAGATCCACAACACCCGCCTCAACGAGGGGTGCGTAGTTTTTGGCCATATAGGAGGCTCGAACTCGCTCATTGGGGGACCCGGCGCACTCGAGTTCCCCCTTTTGGATCACATAACGAGCCTGGGGGAAGGCTGGAGCCATGGTTCCGTCGGGAAGCAGGCCGACGTTCCCTCCCGCGTGATCAAAATGGAGATGCGTGCTTACCACCAGGTCCACCTCATCCAACCTGAAACCTAGGGAACGGATGGCATCCTCCAGCCGGGTGGGGTCCCCGGCATTGTCGACCCCGTAGATATCTCTGAACTTCTCGGATTCCTTATTTCCGATCCCCGAGTCGACCAGGACCAGCGCATTCGGGGTTTCTACCAAGAGGCACCGGAGAGCCAGAGGAATCCGATGCCGATCATCTGGAGGGATCCTCTTCTCCCAAAGGGGTCTCGGCACCACTCCGAACATCGCACCCCCATCCAACCATTGGATCCCTGCTTCCAGTGCGTGTACCCGCATATTCCCTAGGGTGAGGGTTCGGGTCAGGGGCAGATCCTTTGCCCTCACGGGCGCTTGGGCTTCCACGAACTTTCCTTTCGATGAAGAAGAAGCTGGAGGGCCGTGAGGTCTCGGACCCCCTGGGCCCTCGCCTCATCAAGGAGTCTCAAGAGGACACGGGCCGTAGCCATGGCGTCGCCATAGGCCCGGTGGCGGGAATGAATTGGAATCCCGAAGTGCTTGGCCACCGAATCCAGGTTCCTCCGCCTGAGCCCTGGAGCCAAACGGCGTGCCAATTGAACGGTGCAGAGCCTGGGCCCCTGGGGGACATAACCGATGGCGTCTCCCAACTGGGAGCTGATGAATCTCCAATCGAAGGACACGTTGTGGGCCACCAAGACGCGGCCCTCCAACCATTCAAAAAGATCATCCGCTACCTCCTCGAAAAACGGTGCGTTTTCAACCATCTCATCGGTGATTCCGGTAATCTCTGAGATTCGAGGAGGGATTTTTCGCCCCGGATTCACCAGCGTCTGAAAGTCCTCGGAGATCATGCCATCGCTGATCTCCACCACCGCGATTTCCGTTATTCGGTGGCCCCGGTCCGGAGAGCCACCCGTGGTCTCCACGTCCACCACGGCGTATGTGAGAACGTCCAACTCTTCTTCCGGGATTGGAGCGTCTCCAGCCAGTGACCAGCAGCCCCGGCCATCCACCTGGAATCGAGGATCTGCGCCGAGAAGGGAAAAAATCGCGGCCGAGGCCGCTCCGGCGTGGCCGGTGAGGCCCAGGACTTCCCTGGCCAGGTCCAGTGTATGGACCTCGCCTCGTTGCAGAAGGGTCACAGCCCGCCGGACCAGGGACGGTTCGTCTCTCACGTTTGGGAGCCTGCCCAAGCTTTCTTCAAAGACAGATGATGGAGGGGCCGGAAAGGTGCTCCGAACAACAGGAATTGGTCCCCGCAGGATCTTGGTTGCACCAACCTATGAACACACTCCAAACCCGGCAACGGACAGCCAGGGGGACCTCGGTCCAGAGTCAGAAAAGGTCCCTGAGGGCCTTGGAGAGGAGAATGAATTCCTCGGGTGAGAAGGTCTCGGGCCGCTGCTGGAGGTCGAAGCCGGTGGCGCTCTCCAGTTCCCCGATTTGCTCGTGGGAAAGCTTTTCCACCCACCGATTTCGAAGAATGGCCTGGAACTGTTTTCTCCGCTGCTGGAATGCCATCCGGGTGAGGGACCGTAGGGATTCTTCCTCATCCGGAGTGAGCGGTTCCGGGCGGGTGGGGCGAACCCTGATCACCATCGAGTCCACGGCCGGGACGGGCCTGAAAGCCGATGCAGGGACCCTCAGGACCCGTTCGACGCTGGCCACACAACGCACTCCTACGGTCAAAGCGCCGAACGCAGAAGTGCCCGGGGCAGCCAGAATCCTCTCCCCAACCTCTTTTTGGACCATGAGAAGAATCTCTTTGGGCCGAGGGGGGGTCAGGAGATGAAAGAGAATTGGAGTCGTGATATTGTAGGGAATGTTCCCTACCACCTTCAGATCGGGTACTTGGTCGGTGAGGGCCCCAGGGTGGAAATCGAGGATATCCCCCTCCATTACCCGGACCCCTTGGTTGCCCTCGTACTGATGCTTCAGAGCACTGACCAGGTCCCGATCCAACTCCACCAAGATCAGGGACCCACACCTTCCCACCAGATGTTGGGTCAGGGCCCCCTTCCCTGGCCCGATCTCCAATATTTCCTCGCCGGCCCTCGGGTCGAGAGCCTCCACGATCTTCCTCTGGAGGTTCCCATCCACCAGGAAGTTCTGACCGAGGAATTTCTTGGGCCTATGATGCACGATAGCCGAGTCTTCGCTTCACACCCTCATGACGAGGGCAGTGATGTCGTCGGCGGGCACGGTAGGGTTGGCCTCAGCGGCCCTTCGGAACAAATCGTCCACGAGCTCATGAGGGCTCCCGTGGCGACCGGCAACGGCCGCCTCGAGAACCGCCGCCTCCCCGCTGCCCCACTCCTTCGAGGCCAAGGTATCGGAGAGCCCGTCGGTGAAGAGGAGGAGCAGGTCGTGGCCGGGCTTCCAGGTCACAGTTCTTTCCCCATAAGAATCCGGTCCCGCGATCCCTACGGGCGGATCGGTGGCGTCGAGGCGTTCTGCGGCGCCGTCTTCGTGGATGGCGAAGGCGTGGGGATGCCCAGCGTTTGCGTAGGTGAGCGTACCGCCCTGTGGGTCCAAAATCCCATAAAAGAGGGAGAGGTACATTTCCGTTGTCTCGAGCTCGTCCCGGAGCGCGTCGTCCAGCTGTCGTAGAACCCCGGCGGGTCGTCCTTTTTCGAGAGCGTAAATCGAGGCCGCACTCATGGAGAGAGCCATGATAAGGGCCGCAGGAAAGCCATGAGTGGAGACGTCACCCAGCATCACGCCGATGCGGCCCCCGGATAGGTGGAGCAGGTGGAAGAAATCCCCCCCCACCTGCTCGGCGGGTTGGACCTTTGCCGCCACTTCAGCCCCTTCGAAATGCTCTGCTACCGGAAGGAGCTTCATCTGGAGATTGTGAGCCAGTTCCATCTCCTTGGTGACTCGCTCCTGGGCCAAGCTTTCCCGAACGAGGCGGTGGTTCTCCAGCGCCGAACCCACCTGGCTCGCTATGGCAGCCAATAGTCTCTGATCGCTTGCGGTGAACCGCCCCCCGGGTCGCCGCCCAATGAGGTTGATTACACCCACCGTCCGAGGTTCTCCATCCGGAGGGGTGTACCGGATAGGAACACAGAGAAGGGATTCCTTGGCATCCGTGGTGGGGAGATGGCCACCCCCCAACGACCCGGACAACCTCACGATGAGTGGGCGCCCATCCCGGAAGACTTTCGCCGTCACGGCCACGGGATCGGACACAGACAAGGGTCCCCTCAACCCTTCCTCACCCACTGCCGCCACCAACTGAAGGAGGTCACCCTCGGCTTCGAAGACCCAGAGGGACCCCCTCTTCGCCCCCAGGACATCGCAAACCTCCCCTAGAATCACTCTGGCGGCATCATCCAGGCGAAGAAGGGACCCGAGAGTCTCACTGATGGAGTAGAGGAGGTTGATCTCCTCGTACCGTTCACTGAGCTCGTATGTGAAAAAACGAACCTCTTGCGAGAACTCGAAAGCCCGTGCTATCAGCTTGGCCACCAGATCCGCGAAAACGGCCTCGCTGCCCTTGGGACAGCCTGACAACTCGAGACTCAGGTCCGGCCCTTCTCTGGGTTGCACGGTCCGGGAGACCTTCTCCCCCGAGGACGGAGTAGACGGACCGATACCCTCGGCTGGATCCGGGGACGCATAAATAAGATTGGGCTCACCGGAGTCATCCAGCTGATGAAGGCGGAAGCCGATTGAGAGGGCCTGTTCGAAGTCTCGGAGGGTTTGCTGGACTGGGTCGGGAAGGGCTCGAAGGGGAGGAACGTCCGGGGTCATGCCCTTGCCCCACCACCCACTCCCACATCGCCCCGGTAGGGAGGGAGGCGAAGGACCAGAGTCACACTATTCCCACGATCGTTGAAATAAACTTCGTCCAACAACTTCCGCATCAGGAAGATCCCCCGGCCCTCATCCTTGAGAATATTGGCAGGGCAAGTAGGATCTGGGAGGCACCGCGGATTGAAGCCCCTTCCCTCGTCGGTCACCCGAGCGGTGATCGTGGACCCCTGGAACGCAACCTCCACCTTCACTCGCTTGGAGGGGTCAGGGCCATTCCCATAGAGCATGGCGTTGGCCAGGGCTTCGGAAAGCCCGACCCGAAGGTTCAACCGAAGTTTCCGCGGGTCATCCCCACACTCGGAGCATTGCTCCATCACGAACTCCACAGCCTCCTCGATGGAAGCCAGGTCGTTGGGGATATCGAGGACCAGGTCCGATGCCATAAACCGCGAACAACCTTTTCAGCAGATGTCAGGCCTCAGGACGATCAGAGACCCTTCAGAGCTGCTTCACGGGAATCGGCGATGTGAAAGAGTGTGTCGAGTTTGGTGAGCTCGAATAGTGTTTTCAAGTCCTCATTCAAGTTGGCCAATCGGAGCTCGCCACCCTGCTCCCGGACCTTCTTGGAGAGGCTCACCAGGACACCCAAACCGGAGGAGTCGATGTAGCCGGTTTTCTCGAAGTCGACGATGAACTTGCGTTCACCCTTTTCCAGTTCTTCAAGAACCTTCTGCTTCAACTCCTGGCGGTTTCCTACGATGAGCTGGCCTTCCACGTCCACCACCAGTACGTCGTTGACCTTCTCGACCTGGAAACCCATTCGCCCTCCGCGGATTGGATCGTCTGTATGGACTGGGTTCGGCAATGCCAAAGCCGAAAGTTAAAAAAGGATACATGTCCAAGGGGTAGGGGATCAAGTGAAACCGCACCCTGGCCCTCACCCGGACAATAGAATAATAACGAATCAGGCCAACAATTTCTCCTTCAGAGCCTTCAACACCTTTGGAGAAACAAAGGATGAGACATCTCCCCCCAGAGCGGCCACCTCCCGAACCAAGGAGGCGGAGAGGAAGGATAGAGGCGCGTCAGGGGTGAGAAACACGGTCTCCACATCCGGCCAGAGTTCACGATTCATCTGCGCCATCTGGAACTCGTACTCGAAGTCCGAGACGGCCCGAAGTCCCCGGATGATACAATGGGCTTCCCTCTCCCTGGCAAAATCCATGAGGAGGCCAGAAAAACTCGCACATTCTACCCGGTCATGGTCACGGAACACATCCCGGAGCAAGGCCAGTCGCTCCTCCACCGAAAAGAGTGGGTTCTTTGACTGGGTGGCAGTCTCCGCCACCGCGATCAACAGCCGGTCTGCCAGCCGAAGTGTCCGACGTGCGATGTCTTCGTGCCCCAAGGTCACCGGATCGAATGACCCCGGGTAGACGGCCAGAAGGTCTCTTGTGGAGGAGCTCATTCGCCTCTCTTCAGTGTCGTGAGTGTCGTATCCCCGTACCGCCGCTGGCGAATACCGGGGAGGGGAGGCATGGCCTCCACCGAACGATGCTCAACCCAGAGCTCTCGGGCAAACCCTTTCTCCGCGAAGACCTCCAGGAGTTTCCCTGCCAGGCCCAGATCATAGGGAGGGTCGGCCAAGACTAGGTCGAAAGCTCCTTCGGTCAAACGGCGGACGAACGCCATGGCATCCCCAGCCACAATCTGGCACTCACCTTCAGCACCAAGAAGTTCAACATTCCCCCGGAGCGCGACCAAAGCGTTCCGGGCGCGCTCAACGAAAACGACTTCTTTCGCACCGCGACTCAGCGCTTCCAGCCCTAGAGCCCCAGATCCGGCAAAGAGATCCAGGACCTTCGCTCCCTCGACGTCCCCACCGACCGCAGCCAGCCAAGCCTCTCTCACCCGGTCGGTGGTAGGCCGTACCCCCCTCCCCTTGGCGGTCCTGAGACGATGCCCCCGCCAGCGGCCGGCGATAATCCTCACGAACCTGACCTGCCTGGTGCCGAGGGCGGATCCACCGGTCGAATGTCCTTCAAGTGGGCTTGAAGTTGGCACACTCCGCGGAACTCGTTCTCCTGCAGTTGGAAAACCACATCAACGGGCCCGGTCCCCAATGCCTGGGGAGATATCCGTCTCGCGAGGTTGAATCCAATAGCCTCCAACTCCTTCCGACCTTGACGCAGCCGCAGCTTGAGATGATCGGCTCCGACGATCCTACCGGGGCCGGAAAGGGCAACGCCTCGTGCCAGAAAGGAGGGGCCAGGGTTTCCTATTCCATGGGGTCCCATGTATTGAAGGTACCGGTAGAGATCCTGGTCTACACTCTCCAAGAGGACCTCGACCTCCACCTTGAGAGAGGGCCGGAGGTCCGTCCCCGCCAGGGTACGTCGGGCCTCCGCGTTGAAGGCTTTCCGGAATTCGGGTATCAGGTCCCGCTGGATCTCCATACCTGCAGCCTGGCGATGTCCTCCGAACCGCTCCAGGAGAGAACCACAAGCCCTGATCCCATCGAGCAGATGATAGTCCGGAATGGAGCGAGCGCTTCCTCTTCCCCTGTTCCCGTCGATGGCGATCAGAACAGCCGGCCTGTGGATTCGTTCTGCCACCCTCGAAGCCACGATCCCGACGACGCCCGGATGCCAATTCTCCGATGCCAACACCACCCCATAGTCCCTCTCAGGGTCAAAGCTCCCGGTCAACATCTCCAGGGCTTCGTCCAGTGATTGCCGGTCGGCAACCTGCCGTTCCCGATTCACCTCCTCGGCCACCCGAGCCAACTGCCGAGCTTCGTCTCGTTGGTTCGTCAAGAGAAGGCGCAAACCCTCCCGGGGCTCCCCTAAACGCCCCAACGCATTCAGGCGGGGAGCCAAGGCGAATCCGACTTTTCCGGCAGAAACCCCGTCCGGAGAAACACCCGCTGTGGCCATGAGAGCCTGGAGCCCAAGGTTCTGGGTCCTACCCAGCGCTTTCAACCCATACCGGGCCAACACCCGGTTTTCGTCTTTCAGGGGCACTAAATCCGCCACCGTGGCCAGCCCCACCAGATCCAGAAACGGGTGTAACTCCTCTTCCCCAATCCCCCGGGCACGGGCCAAGCCCTGGCAGAGCTTGAAGGCCACCCCGGTTCCGCAAAGATCCGGGTTCGGGTAGACGCTGTCTGCCCTGGAAGGGTTCAAGACAGCGAGAGCCGGCGGAAGTTCCCCCCCCGTTGCGTGATGGTCGGTAACGATGACATCCAGGCCCAGGGTGCCAGCTTTCTCGACAGCGCTATGAGCGAGGATCCCACAGTCCACCGTGATGAGGAGGGAGGCCCCAGCCGAGATAGCGGCTTCCAACCCAGCGTCACCAAGGTCATACCCGTCTCGTACCCGATGGGGAACGAAGGGAACGACCCGGCCCCCCAGTTTCTCGAGCCAGCGAGTCAGAAGTGCCGTTCCGGCCATTCCGTCCACGTCATAGTCGCCGTGGACGAAGATGGTTTCTTCGTTCTGAATGGCAGAGAGAACTCGGGCTACCGCCAAAGGGAGATCGGGAAGGGTTTCCGGGGGATGAAGCTCCGATAACCTTGGCCGCAGGAAAGTCTTGGCGGCATCCGGATCATGATATCCTCGGGCAACCAAAAGGGCGCACATTGGCCTGGGGAGGTCCAGGTCCCTCTCCAGATGATCAATCCGCAATGGGTCCGGAGGGTCGCCCAGGACCCACCGAGGCGGCGGGGGGGAGAGGTTTCCTCCTCTTCCGCTTTGGTCGGCTGGGGGGCCTGACATGCGTTCTTCCCGGGGTCCGTGGATCAGAGGACGCCGTCCCCTGGACTCAGAAGGACTCCGCAGGCTTCACAGGCGATGGAGACGGCACCTTTTCGGACCTCGTTCTGAATCTGAAGAGGGACCATGCCGAAGCAATGTCCACAGGCCCCATCGGGTGTCAGAGGAGACACCGCAACCGATCGGCCCCCACCTCGGATCCTCTCATAGTTCTTGAGGTCCCGAGAGGGCACCTGAGAGGTATAGGATTTCCGTTTCTCTTTAAGAACAGCAAACTCCTCGAGGGCGTTCTTCTGCTCCTGCAGAAGCTCGAGCCTTCTGGGCTCCACTGAGGACCGAGCCTCATCCAGAGCCGCCTGGAGCTCATCGAGGCGGTCTTCCATCTTTCGAATCTGGTCCAGCAGGGCGAGAGCCTCTTTCTCCTCCCCCTCCAGGGCCATCTTCAGAAGGTCTATCTCGGCCCGGGCCGCCGCTTCCTCTCTAAGGTTCCGAACGGCCTTTAGGCGCTCCTGGAGCGTCTTTGACCGGGCCCTCCGGTCATCCGCCGAGTGTTCCAGGCGCCGCTCCTCAACCTTCATTTCCTTAACTCGGCCTCTGAGCGTCACCACCTCCTGCTCCAATGCGATAGCCGGCTCTTCCACCTCCGCCAAGAGGGGGTCGTACTCTGCGACCTGGCTTCTGAGTTGTTCCAGTTGGAGATCGAGGTCTTGCAGCTCTTCAAGGGTTCCTGAAGTGTCTTCCTTCATTTGCCTCTCTGCTCACGGGATAGGTCAAAAGGGTCCTGGCGCCGCCTCATTGCGGGCCGCCAATCTGTCTTCATTTCTCTTCGGAGGCGGGCAATCTCCTCCAATTCTTGGGCTATTATCTGCTGCTTGGATGGGTCTGTTTCACTGGTCATATCAGCCCTTAGGCGATCGGCCCGGGCGCCCAACTGACCTTCCTTGATTTGTCCGACAGTATCCTCAAAAACACGGGATGCCTCGGAAAGGCGCTCTGGGTCACCAAGCAACTCCTCCAGCCTCTCGGCCACGGTCTGATCCATGCCGGGGGTCGAAAGAGCCAACTCCGGGTCCTCCACAAGGGCCTGGAAAACGGCACGGAGGGCGGGATCAGAGAACTCCTCCGGACCCAGACGCTCTGCCGCCAGGTCCACATAGTCCCGGAACTGGACGAGGAGCAAAAGGAGTTTCCTCTCGGCTCCGAGATCGACCGATTGGCCAGAGCCCCTCGGGGGCAGAGCCGGCCCGGTCCGAACCCGCGGGCGTACCGAAGCCCTCGTATCCCGCTTCTCCAATTCGGCGTCCAGGGTTTCCCTTCGAACCCCCGTTCGCTCAGCCACCTTTGCCACGTATATGTCCCTTAGTGCTGGGTCTTTTGCGGCCCGGAGGGTGGGGAGAAGCCGATCGACGGCTCCCCTGGTTCGTTCGATGGAGGAGAAATAGTCCCGTTCCTCGAGGATTTGAAACTTCCGATCCAACACATCCACGGCCTGGCTCAGGTATTCCCTGATGCCTTCGGGGCCCTCTTTTTGGATGATGGTATCCGGATCCTCGCCCGGGGGGAGCGTAACAACCGCGGGATGAAGGCCAGCGGCGAGGAGGATGTCCCCGGCCCTGAACGTCGCTTTCAACCCAGCCGAGTCACTGTCAAAAAGAAGGAACACTCGAGAGCAATATCGAGTCAACAAGCGAGCCTGGTCCTCCGTCATCGACGTCCCCAGTGGAGCTACAACGTTTTCAATCCCTGTGGCGGCTAGAGAGACGGCATCCATGTAGCCTTCCACCACCAAGGCCCCCTCTTCCCGACGGATGGCGTTTTTCGCCCAGGATAGCCCGTAGAGGACCTTCCCTTTGTGATAGACAGGGCTCTCAGGGGAATTCAGGTATTTGGGCATCCCCTTCGACCCCTCGCCAAGCACCCGTCCGCCAAAAGCGAGTGTCCGTCCGGAGGTGGACTCGATGGGGAAAATGACCCTGTTCCGAAACCGGTCGTAGGGTTCCTTCCGTTCCTCTCTCTGGATGAGGAGACCAACCTCCAAAAGGACCGCATCGTCGATCCCGTGGACGGCGCTCCCCTCACGAAGGGCGCGCCATGCATCGGGAGCGTATCCAAGGCCGAAGCGCTCAGCCGCTTCCCGTCCAATCCCTCGCCCCTGCAGGTAGGCTCGAGCATCCTTCCCCGTCTTTCCCTCCCAGAGGCTCTTCTCGAAAAACTCCTGAGCAAAAGAATTGGCCTCGTGAAAATGACGGTAAGGGTCCTCCCCTCCTTGCCGCGACACCTCCCGGATCTCCACACCAGCCCGTTCGGCCACCAGTCTCACGGCGTCCAGGAAGCTGAGCCCCATTCGCTTCATCAGGAACGTGAATACATCTCCGGATTCACCGCATCCGAAACACTTGTAAAAGCCCTTGGATGGTACGACGTAGAAGCTCGGAGTTCGCTCCTCGTGGAACGGACATCGAGCTTTGAATTCCTTACCAGCCCGCTTCAGAGCTACGTGTTCGCCGATAACCTCGACGATGTCGGCCCGGGCCCGGACTTCATCCACTACGTCGTCGGGAATCACCGCAGCCTCACAATGGTCACTCCTGCTCCTCCTTCGGCGGGTCCGCCCATCCTGAAGTCACTGACACGGCCGTCGTTGGTCAGTATCTCTGAAATGCTCTCCCGGAGGGCGCCAGTGCCTTTCCCGTGGATGATCCGGAGCTCCCCGAGGCCCCCCAGGATTGCCTGGTCCACAGCCCGATCCACCTCAGTACCGACCTCGGAGACGCGGAGACCCCTCACATCCACTTCCGGTTCAGGGTCCGCTTCAGGGCCCTGCCAGGAAGAAGCGAGGGGGGCGGAGGCAGACGAGGTTTTTTCCTGATCCCCTGCGGCTGGGCCAAGGAAGACGAGGTCCACTACACGGACTTGGAGCCTTACTCCGGCGGTCTCCACCAACGCCCGAGCCTCCCGAATCTCCACCACCGTGCCTTTCGATCCGGTCCCAGTCAGGCTCACTCGATCTCCAGGGTGGAGCTCCCGGTCCCCGGGGAACCCGGGTTTCCTTTTCGGTCCGGGGCGATGGCGACGAGCAGCCTCTTCAACCCTGCGGCGGGCGTCCCGGTCGGCCGCTTCCAACATTTCCTCATCTGCCTTCGTGCGTTCCCTGGCAGCCCTCACGTCCTTGATTGCTTCCTCCACTTCACGCCGGGCACTGAGGAGCAGTTGACGTGCTTCCTCCTGAGCTCGGTCGCGGGCTGTGCGCTCCCTGGATTTCAGCTGTTCTTCCCGTTCCTGGAGCCCTTCCTTCAGATCCTCCGCTTGGGCCCGCTCCTGGTTGAGGGAGTCAACCAGCCTGGCCGCTTCCTTCTCCTTCCGCTCCAAGGTGGCCAGGAGTTCCTCCATGCGGGCTTCATCTTTGGGAAGATGGCTCTCAGCCCTATCCAGAAGGTTGGAAGGAAATCCGAGACGCCTGGCGATGGCCAGCCCGTAGCTACGGCCCGGACGACCTTTTAGGAGCTGATAGGTAGGTTCGATGCGATCCGGGTCGAATTGAAGGGACGCGTTTACCACACCGCTGCCAGGCGTATCCAGTCGCTTGAGTGCTCCCAGGTGGGAGGTGGCGACCGTAAGCGTCCCGCGCCTGACCATCTCCTCCAAGATGGCCCTGGAAAGGGCCACCCCTTCCTGAGGATCGGTGCCAGTCCCCATCTCGTCGATGAGGACTAGGGACTCTTGATCCGCCTCGCCGACAATCTCCTTCAAGTTCCCCAGATGGGCGGAGAAGGTAGACAGGCTCTCCACGATCGATTGCTCGTCGCCAATGTCGGCAAAGATCTCGGAAAAGAGTGGAAGTCGGGTTCCCTTCCCCACGGGGGGGACTACGCCACTCTGGGCCAAGGCGGCTATGAGGCCCACGGCCTTCAGGAACACGCTTTTCCCCCCTGTATTGGGGCCTGAAACCACCAGAACCCGTTCACCGGGTTCGAGGCTGAGATCGAAGGGGACGACGGTTCCCTCACCCTTGGCCAAGAGTAGAGGATGCCGCCCGTTCACGATCTCAACCTCCTGCGTGCTCGGCGGGAAGAGTGTTGGAGCCGTCCCATCCCAGGCCAGTGCGGCCTGGGCTCGAGCGTAAATGGAGTCGAAGACCACCAGGGCCTCTTGAGAGGCCTCGAGCAGGGGGAGGGAGGGTCGGATGGCGTCGGTTTGTTCTCGAAGAATCCGGAGAACCTCTCGAGCCTCTTCCCGCTGGAGTCCCCTTAGCTCACTCATGATCTGGAGAGCGAGGGGAGGCTCCACGAACAGGGTGGCGCCGGTAGCGGACTCGTCCAATACCGCTCCCCCTACCTCTCCCCGTCCTTCCCTTCGGATGGGAATCACGTACCGGCCGTCTCGGATCGTCACCGAGGCATCCGGAACGACAATACGATCGGGGAGAGTTCTGAGTAACTTCTCCAGGGCCTGGACGACCTTACCATGGACCTGGCGAAGTCGCCCTCTTATTCGCCCGAGTTCTCGACTGGCCGAATCCAGGATTAGGCCGTCGCGGTCCACGACCCTCCGGATGGTCTTCTCCACCACCCGATCCTTATGAAGCCCGTCACGTAGGGTTTCCAGGCCCGGAAGCTCCGGAGCGGCCTTGGACAGTCCATCCTTCAACCCCCCACCCGATGCCAGTAGCCATCCCAGGGAGTGGAGCTCCTTGGGCTCCAGCACGCTCCCCTCCAGGGCCAAGGTTTCCAGAGCAGCCCGGGCATCGGCGATCTCCGGAGACGGCCAATCCCGGTGCCGATCCAGGAATCGGGCGGTTTCTTCCACCCTCTGAAGCTCAGCTTGCACCAGCCCGACCTCAGTGCCGGGAACCAGCTC
Source organism: Gemmatimonadota bacterium (assembly GCA_039656355.1). Classification (GTDB taxonomy): domain Bacteria; phylum Gemmatimonadota; class Gemmatimonadetes; order Longimicrobiales; family Gaopeijiaceae; genus JABDNZ01. The sequence goes on from JBDHMC010000008.1 coordinate 12,790, forward strand.
CAGGACACGCTCTTTGCCGAGTTCACTCAGAGCCCTGTTGGCTACCTTCTCCAGAACCTTACGAAACTCCAGAACATCCAGAGCGTGCCGGTTCATGGGCCCCTCACCTCACTGTCCGAACTCGGGGAGGCCCGCAGGCCCCAAAACGAGGTACGGGCGCCGGCCCCGTGGCCAGCGCCCGTACCCGGACGTGTGGGAAGGAAGGAGAGACCTCCCATCATTCAGCCAACACCTCCCGGACAATTCGATTGGCCTCCTTCCCATCGAATCGTCCCTTCAGACGGGGCATCAGCTGCCCCATCAGGGGGCCCAGCTCCCTTACCCCCTCCCCTACAATCCCTTGAACGATCTCCCGGACCTCCTCTTCCGAAAGTCCCTCAGGCAGATAGACCGAGAGCATTTCGGACTCAGCCTCTTCCTTTTCAGCCAAGTCGATCCGACCCCCCGCCCGCATCTGGTCCGCGGCCTCTTTTCTACGCTTTACCGCTTTGCTAATAATGGTGAGGACCTCAGAATCATCAGCCTCTTTGCCCAGTTCGATCTCACGATTTCGCAAGTCGGAGAGCGTTGTGGAGAGAACCAGTGTACGCAGCTTTTCCCGACCCCTTCTCGCCTCATTCAGGTCGTTTCGAAGCTGCTCTTTGAGAGAACCGCTCAACCCTTCGCACCTCCATTCGTGGATAGACAGAAGCTACCGGGAGGGGGGGGGGCGGTCAACGCACCAAGGACCTTTGCGCCCTTATCCGGGAGGCCATCCCATACCACGTCCGCCTAGGAGGTGGAGGTGGATGTGGAATACGGTCTGGCCCGCGGCGGGGCCCGCGTTTATGACCATCCTGTACCCGTCCTCAGAGATCCCCTCCTCTCGAGCCAGTTCCTTGGCCACGAGGAACAGCTTCCCCATGAGCTCGGCGTCGGAACCATCGAGTTCGGAGACCGATGCGACGTGATTTCGGGGGATGATGAGGATGTGGGTGGGAGCCTGAGGGTGGATGTCCCTGAAAGCAAGGACCTCCGGGTCTGAATAAACCAAATCCGCCGGGATTCCTCCCTGGGCGATGGTGCAAAACAGGCAATCGGTATCGGACAAGGAGTCCTCCCTTTCACATTCTTTCGTCGCTCGGAGCCGGTCCGGGGATCATGGTGTCAGGCTTCTGCGGCCGCAATCCCAAGGCGCCCGCCGGGTAACGCGGCTCGCCCCATTACCCGGACAGGCTCCTTGCGTCCCCAGAGGCCATGGGCGAGCCCACCTTTTTAAAGGAGATTCCCATTCGACCTGTTCAAAAAACACGACTGAACGCCCATTGGGAGGAGTGAATGGAAGGTTGGATGGAGCGGATCCAAACGATCCTCGACCGAGCCCCCACCCGAGCAATGTCTTTCTCCCAACTCGTCGGGACCCTGAAGGAGGAAGGCATGTTGGTGACAGGGCGGGAGGAGTGGATTCTCAAACGGGTGGAGGAGCACCCGGAGGCGTTCAAGGTTATCCCCGACCGCCTCGGCCCCTGGGTCCTCTGGCCAGGTGAGAAGATGGTTGGGTCCCTCCCGCGTTCCCTGAAAACGCGCGGGTGTAACCCTTGGATCCTGACACGCTCCACCACCCCCCCCTCTCTTGGCATCGAACGGAAGATCGCCTGCCAAATTCAGGAGAGCCTCCAGGCTTGGGGCCAAGAGATCGACGACGGCTCCCAGGTGGCGGTAGCCCGTTGGATCGGCGCCAACAAAGAAGCGGAAAAAGCCCTGGGACTAGTCCTCAGCGCGGAGGGAGGGGGAGTTCGAAAGCGCCAGTCCACCAACCATCTTCTTCGTCGTCCTCAACGGAGGTGAACCCCTCGGCGAGGGCAGCGGAAAGAACCTCATCCTGCTCCCGGAGGAGTACACCACTCACTACCAACCATCCCTCCGGTAGGAGACTCCTTCGGAAGGTTGAAAAAAGCGAACAAAGGAGATGGCTCTGAAGGTTCGCCACGATCCCGTCAAAGGGAGGGTTCGGAAGGGGGGTGCCCGGTCCGACCTGGGCCTCGAGGACCTTCACTCGGTCCTCCACTCCATTCCTGGACACGTTCTCCATGGCCGTTTCACAAGCCATTTCATCCACCTCCAGGGCCAGAACCTCTCTGGCCCCCAACTGAGCCGCGGCGATGGAGAGGATTCCAGACCCTGCACCCACATCAGCAATCCGAGACCCTGCTGATACCCTCGAGTCCACCAACCTGAGACACCCACGGGTCGTGGCGTGCTCGGCCGTCCCAAAAGCCACGCCTGGATCCAAGAACAGAAGGATTTCACCCGGTTGGGGTTCGACCTGTTCCCAGGAGGGAACAACAGTGAGGCGCGGTGTGATCCTTCTCGGACCCAGTCCTCGTCGCCACAGGCTCTCCCAGTCTTTTTGGGGCTGCCAACGCCACGTCAGATGAAGTTCCGCAGAAGGGGAGAGCTCTTGGAGGCGGTGCCGGGCAGTGTCCAAAAAGGCTTCCAGGTCCGAGGGTGGAGGCAGGAAGGTAACGAGAGTCCCTTCCGACTCTTCCACTGCACTCCCTCCCAGCTCCAGAAGGACCGCGGGCACCAGGTCCGGTTCGAGGGAAGATCGAACCGTCAGCTCCAGCCAACGCTCAGGAGGCATGGGCATCTATCCGATGGAGGTCAGGAAAAGGCTTCCTTCACCTTAGACCAAAAGCCCCGCTCCTCTCCACTTCCGGCGTCCTCGGGAGGGGGTTCCTCCCTCTCTTTGAGATCCAGGAGAATCCGCTCTTGTTCCCGGGAAAGATTCTGTGGGGTCCAGATCCGGACCCGGACCAGTTGATCACCTCGACCTCGCCCGTGAAGGCCGGGAAGGCCCAGTCCTTTAAGACGAAGGACTTCTCCCGTTTGGATCCCAGGGGGTATGGTGAGTCGGACCGTGGCCTCCACCGTAGGCACCTCGACCACGTCCCCAAGTGCAGCCTGACTAAAGGTGATGGGGAGTTCGAAAAGAAGGAGTTCCCCATCTCTTTTGAACCGGGGGTCGTCTGCGACCTCCAGGAGCACAATGACGTCCCCCCTGGGCCCACCACGTGGACCCGCATTCCCCTGACCCCTTAGAGTCAGGAAATTTTCCGAGCTCACCCCGGCGGGGACCTCCACGTCGAGCTCCCGTTCCTCCCGCACCCGACTCTCCCCCCGGCAGGTGGTGCATACCTCCTCGATGATCCGTCCCTCTCCCCCGCATGCGCGGCACGGAGCTACCGATACGAATTGTCCGAAGACAGACCTCTGGACCTGGCGTTCCTCCCCAGACCCTCCACAGTTCCGGCAAGGCGCGGGACTGCTACCAAGGGCCGCTCCGGATCCACTACATGAACTGCAGGACTCCAGGAGGGCCACCCTGATTTTTCTCGTCACTCCGGTGGCCACGTCCTTCAGGGTCAGTGGGAGTCGGACCCTGATGGTCTGACCCTTCCCTGCTTCCCTCCGACCAGGGCTCCCCCGACGACCGCCAAAAATGTCCTCGAACCCGGCGAACCCGCCAAAGTCCCGCATGAATACTTCGATTGCGTCGGCGAAATCGAATCCGCCAAAGCCCTGCGGCCCCTGGCCTCCTCTGAGGCCCTGCTCGCCGTATTGGTCATAGACGGTCCGCTTCTCCGAATCCCTGAGAACCTCATAGGCCTGAGTAACCTCTCTGAACTGGGCCTCAGCTTCCTTCGAGCCCTCATTTCGGTCCGGATGGTACTTCAGAGCCAGCTTTCGGTACGCCTTTTTTACTTCTTCAGTTGTGGCGTCACGGCCGATGCCCAGGCGTTCGTAGTAGTCTGCCATTCCCTATATACCTTGGGGCCTTCTCCCCCGAGACACATAGCTCGGGAAGGAGGACCGCGGAGTTGCGATTAGCTGATTAACCACCCTGTTCGGGCGAGGAGTTCA
>JBDHMC010000009.1:0-18413 GCA_039656355.1 Gemmatimonadota bacterium
CTTCCGGGCCCAGGTCCGGTGATGACCACAATGGGTTTCTTGGTTTCCACGTACGAGTTGGCGCCATATCCCTGGTCGCTTACTACCACGTCCACGTCGGTGGGATATCCCCTGGTGAATCTATGGGTGTGGACCTGAACGCCCCGGTTCTCCAACTGAGCCTTGAAAGCGGCCGCAGCGGGTTGTTCCTCATACCGGGTGATGACCACGGCCGTCACAGGAACACCCCGATCCGCCAGGTCGTCGATGAGTTTCAGAGCATCGGCATCATAGGTGATGCCGAAGTCGGCCCTCATCTTCTTCTTCTCTATATCTCCGGCATAGATGCAGAGGATGACCTCGGCTTTGTCGCTGAGCCCCTGTAGCAGCCGCATCTTCACATTGGAGTCAAACCCAGGTAGGACCCGTGAGGCATGGAAGTCGAAGAGGAGTTTTCCTCCGAATTCCAGGTAGAGCTTGTCGCTAAATCGGGTCACCCGCTCGTTGATTGCAGCGGTTTGTTCGGTCAGGTATTTCTCGTTGTCAAATCCAATGCTGTTGGGCATGGGGCTCCAGAGGCAGATGGGGCGGATCGAAGGCGCGAACGGATGGTAGGATATATGGAGGCAAGCGTCTTGGCCAATCCGCCGGCCGGCCAACCGCTCTGACCGACCTCGTGATCTCATGTTAAGGGGAGGTAAGCCTTTCTCTTAAGGGGTTTATCCTAACGTTTTCAGCCCCTAAGCTGTCTAAAAGGTTGATCAACGGTCCTATCTGGAGGCTAGATCCAATGTCTACTGAAACCGGGCGCTCGGCGGTTGAACGGGCCGGGTTCACCCTCATCGAGATTCTTGTCGTAATAGCAGTTATCGCCATGCTCGCAGCATTGGTCGCACCTAACGTCTTTCAGCATGTGGGTACCGCCAAGGACGCCACGGCGCGTTCTCAAATCGAGCTACTTGGGGCTGCGTTGGACGCCTACCGATTGGACAACGGCCGCTACCCCACGGGTGAGCAAGGTCTGGAGGCTCTTCAGGTTCAGCCGACCACCCAGCCCCTCCCCACGAATTGGCGAGGTCCCTACTTGAGAAAGGCCGTACCCGTGGACCCCTGGGGATTGCCTTTCATTTACTTCAGCCCAGGAGAGATGAACCCCCGGGGGTATGACCTCATTTCCCTTGGGGCCGACGGAGAGGTGGGTGGGGAAGGTGAAGATGCAGACGTGGTGAGCTGGTAGAAATAAAGTGCCTCTTTACGCTTACAAGGCCATTGACCCTCGAGGTCAACGTTCGCGTGGGCGATTGCCTGGATCGTCGCCAGAGGCCGTGGCCCGGGATCTGGAGGGCCGGGGGCTTTTGGCCTTGGATGTACAGGAGACTAAAAAAAACGGAAACGGAACGAGCGGTTTTGGGTTGGGCCGACGCAGGGCCGTACTGGATTTCACTCGGGCTGTAGCCTCCCTCCTTCCGGCCGGAATGCCGCTGGCACGAGCGCTGGGGGCTGGGACCACCCAGGCTCCCGACTCGGTCCGGCCGGTCCTGGAATCGGTTCGGTCCAAGGTGGAACGGGGGGAGGGTTTGGCCGAAGCGTTGGCAGAACACCCGCGCCTATTCTCGTCGTTGTACGTGGGGCTGGTTCGGGCCGGTGAAAAAAGCGGATCGTTGGACAACTCCTTCCAGCGGCTCACGGACCACCTGGAAAGGGACAGCGAGCTCCGGTCGAAGTTAGTCTCCATGTCCATATATCCGGTTCTCCTGGGGCTGGTTGGGATCGCCGCCATCCTGGTTCTGGTTCTCTTCGTCCTCCCTCGTTTTTCCGAGCTTCTCCTCTCTTCCGGGGAAGCTCTCCCCGCCACCACCGCCGCCGTGGTCGGTGTGGCCGCGGTGGTCCAGGAGGAGTGGTGGATCCTTGCTATACAACCGCCCCTGATCGCTCTCTTGCTCGCTTGGCTCAGGACCACCGATCAGGGGCGGAAGGCCGGAGCCCAGGCCCTGGTCCATTTCCCCCTCATCGGATCGTGGCGGAGGCAACATTTGGGGGCGAGCTTCGCCCGGATGGTCGGGGAGCTCCTGACCGGCGGAGCTCCTCTCCTTCTAGCTCTGGAAGATGCCAGGGACTGCATGACGGATCCCGTGGCCCAAGCCGAAACCGACCGTATCCGGACGAAGGTGAGGGAGGGTGTCAGTCTCCACGCCGCCATTGCCGAGGGAGGGGTGTTTCCCCCTGTGCTGGCCCAGTTGGTGGCTCTCGGTGAGGAGGCTGGGCGGTTGGCGGATTTCCTCTTGAAAGCTGCCGAACTCCTGGAGAAGAAGACAGAACGGGCCCTGGAGCGCCTGGTAGCTCTGGTGGAGCCCGCCATGATCGTGGGTTTCGGTGGCATCGTGGCTGTGGTGGCCTTGGCCCTTCTCCAAGCCATTTACGGCGTAAACGCGGGGTCGTTCTGATGAGGGCCGTGGGAGGATCGGTGAGGGGCGGTGAATGTCCGGCGAAGGGCGGTGACCGTTCGACGAAAGGCGGTGAGCGTCCGACGAGAGCCGGGATTACCCTCCTGGAGCTGGTGATGGCCCTCACCATCATCTCTCTGGCCGTGGCCGTGGCGGTGCCGGCCTTTTTGAGCCTTGGCCAGCAAGACGACTTGACCAGGGCCTCACGGAGAGTCCACACCCTCTTCAGGCTTGCCCGAGACTCGGCCATCAGCAGTGGCCTCCCGGTCACCGTGGTCATCGACTCAGTGTCTGAATTGGTTTGGATCGACACACCCAAACGCATCCAACTAGGGTCCCAGGCGGGTCCGGAAGCTCCCATTTCCCTCTTTGACGATGTGACAGAAGGTGCGGATCTGGCTCTTCTAGGGGGTGAGGAAATTTTGGAAGCGTTGGTCCCCGGCGAGCCCCTGGGCCTCCCGGACGGTGTTCGGATGGAGCTGCCCAGAGCCCGGGCGCGATTCACCTTTGAACCCACGGGCGCTGCCTTGGCGGACACCCTTCTTCTGACAGGTGTTTTCGGGATTCGGGCCGTCACTATCGATGCCTGGACCGGCGATGTGAGGATCCGCTGAGATGATGCCTGCACGCCGAAGCGGTTTCGTTCTCCTTGAAGCGGTGGTGGCCTTGGCCATTCTCGGTGTGGCCTCCATAGTGCTCCTCCAGGTCCGGGCCCAGCAGATCAGGGTCGCCACGCAGGCCCGTGAGCTTTTGACAGCCCAGGCACTGGCCGAGGACCGAATTTCGGCCATCAGGATGCTGGATTACGAACTCCTGGCCGATCCACCCGACTCTCTGATGGCGGGGGCTTTTCCTCCTCCTTTCGAGGACTTCTCCTGGAACGCTTCGGTCGCCCTCATGGAGGACGAGTACGATCTATTCGGAGTGGAGGTGGAGGTCTTGGGCCCGGCCGAAAGGTTCCCCCTTCGGACGCTCATGCATCGGCCCAGGGTCGTGATGATGGGCGCAGGCGGGGGGGCGGGTGGCACCAGCCAGGCAGGGCGGGGGGCTGAGCGGGGTGGAGAGCAGGGAGGGGAGAGATCTGGGGCTCGGGGAGGGGAGCGTGGTGGTCAGGGAGGTGATCCAGGCGGTCGGGGTGGCGGGACGGGTAGAGCGGGTGGAACGGGGGGTGGCGGATGAATCGGGGATTCACGTTGATGGAGGTCCTTATCGGCCTTACGGTGGCTGCCCTGGCCCTTACCGCAGGATTCGCCACCCTCGGCTTCCTCTCCGATACAGATGAGCCCGTAGACGTGGCATCGGCTCTGGCCCTGAGGGGAGCCACCACCAGAAACCTCCTGATGGAATGGTTGGGGGAGGCCAGATACCGGACGGGACGCCGAGGAGTAACCTTCCAGGGGCTGGACGACGAGGTTTACGGTACGGAAACCGACGAGATCATCTTCCCTACCACCGCCAGCACCCCGTTAGGCGTGGGGACGACTGTAGTACGCCTTTTCATCGACCTGGACAACACCACGCCGGAGCAAGGGTTGGTGGCGGAACTGACGGAACTCATCACCGACGAGCCCCGCCTTGTGGAGTTGATCCCGGAGGCCGGCTCCCTCCAACTCCGCTATCTCCTCCCTATCCAGGGTACCCTGGGGGAGTGGGTGGACGGCTGGATCTCCAACCGCCTTCCTCATGCCATCGAGTTGGTGCTGGGGCCCACGAGGTATGACACCCTTCCCCCCCTCCTCCGCTACCCGCTCCTCGTACCTCTGGAGACGACGCGATGAGACGCCCGGGTCGGCTCGGCCAGGAAGGGTTCGCCCTGGTGGCTGCACTCTGGCTTCTGGTGGCCATGGGGTCGGTAGGGCTTCACGCAGCCCTGGCTTCCCGGGCGCGGCGGCAGGCTGCGGCGAACCTCCTGGACGAGGTCAGGGCCCGGTCGGCCGTTGTTGCGGGAACGGAATATGCCCGGTCCAGGCTCACAGCGGCCATGCTCGGGCAAGCCGAGGAACTTCGGGCAGAGGCTATGGCCCGAAGCAGCGGTCGAAATCAGCGCCGCGCAGCAACTTCCAGCGTCAGCAGGCTCTTCCGGAGCGCCAACCCCCTGGAGGATCCGTGGAGGGAACCCCAGGATCTCATGGTGCCGGAGATGGCCTTCGGAGACGCCCGATACGCCCTCATTCTCCGTGACGTAGGGGCCGCCCTGAATTTGAACGAAGCCACAGGGGAGATGCTCCGTCAGTTCTTCGCCCAGGGCCTGGATGTGGATTACGCCGAAGCCGACCAGCTGGCTCAGGCCATCGAGGACTGGCGGGACGAGGACGAGATTCCCCGCATCAATGGTGGGGAGAGGGAGGAGTATCTGAAGGAGGAGGCTCTGGTGCTTCCGCCCAACCGGGACTTCGTGGACATCGATGAACTCCGGCACGTCCGGGGGATGACCCCTGAACTCTATGTCATGGCCGCCCCCCACCTTACCCTGATCCCCGACGTAGACATCAACCTCAACTCGGCACCGGAACCAGTCCTCCTTGCCGTCCCTGGGATGGACCCGGCCGGGGCCACGGCGATTCTTCAGCTACGGGACTCGGGGTATTTGCCCCGGAGTGATCGGGAGCTCCAATCTCTTCTACCTGGTCTGGCCCAGACCATTGAGCGTACGGGGCGGGATTTTAGCAACAGGACGACCTACACGACCGACCAGGTAGAGATCCTGGCTCAGGGTTGGGTGGATGGGGGAGTAATCCAGGTCACCTCACGAGTGGTGGTCTCCAGGGGGAACAACGAAGCCCAGGTGGTCTGGCGGGAGATCTTTTGATGGCAGGCAGGAACGGGGTACGGATCGGAGTTGCCCTGGGGGACCGCCAGGTCGTTGGAGTCGTGCTTGGGAAGAGGGGTGCTCCGACGGCAAGAGTTCCACTGTCCCTAGGGGAAGAGATCACCGAGGTCGGAGCCGAGCTTTTTCGGGCCTTCGGTCAGCTTAAGGCGTCATTGGAGCAGGCCTTGGGTCGGTCTACTGACGGCGCATCGGTCTCTGTCGCCCTTCTCCCGCCCCTGGCGGACGCCCGGATAGTGCCTTTCCCACCCATGCGCCAGTCAGAGGTAGAGGCCGTTCTGGGTAGGGACGTAGCTCGGTACTTCCTGGGCGCAAATCGTCCCCACGTGGTGGGAGTCCGTCTTCCCCGAAGAAATGGCAACCGAAGCCGTGAAGAGGCCGGGGTTTCCATCCCCGTAATGGCTACTGCAGCGCCTCTGGGGCTGCTGGAAGCAATCCGGTCTGCCCTGGATCGCACGGGCTGGCGAGGTACGTCCTTTTCCCCAGCACATGCGGCATGGCTCGGGTCGGCATCGTCCACTAAGGGGTCTCCGGCGAAGGCTGTGGTGTCCGTGATCGGAGCCACGGCCCATGTGTTGCTTTTGGAGGGGGCCGACCTTGCGGCGATTCGGCAGGTTCCGTCAATAGATTTGGACGCTGTCGCAGAGGCCGTGGGTGGGGGGGTGGGGCGGGTCCTGGTTCTGGCCCCTTCCCAGGCGTATGAGGACCTCAGGGCCGCTTTGGCCCGAGTCGGCTCGACGGCCGTTCGCGACCCCGAGGGTTGGCCTGGAGCGGAGGAGGGGACCGCCGGAAGAGCGGCGGCGACCGATCTGGAGTTGGTTCCTCCCACACTGGCGAAAGAACGCAGAGAAAAGGCGAGAAAGAACATCCTCGCACTGGTCGGTGCAGCGGCCGTGCTCGTTCTCTTGTCCCTGGGTGCTCAACTCTGGGGAGCCTACAGAGAGCTGGGAGTCATCCAAGAACGAAGGGCCGCCATCCAGTCGGAGGTGGCTCCCCTAAAATCGGCACGTGACTCGGTGAACAGTCTCACGACTCAGATCCAGTCCATGGAGGGCCTCTCCCGAAGCTCCCCGGTTTGGACCAGGTCCTTGGTGGAACTAGCAGCCCTCCTTCCCGACAACACTTATTTGACCGGGTTTTTTGCCAGCGGTGACACGGTGGAGTTGGAGGCAGCCGGTGCCCAGGCCGGAGAGGCCATCCAGGCATTGAGGGAAGCCGGGTTGTTCGAGGAAATCAGGCTCCAAGGGTTGGTTGAACGGGAGATGGAAGAGGGGGAAACGGTCGTGGAGCGCTTCAAGCTCTGGGCCCGGCTTCCGCGGTCGGGAGGAGAGGGGGAAGGGTCATGAGCTTGAGAGACACTCGTGGCTTCCTCTTGTTTGCCGGCCTGAGCTCACGGGATAGGCGAGCCGTTTTCCTGGGCCTGGGCATCCTCCTCCCTGCTGCGGTCTATATCCTTGGCATAAAACCTTATCGAACTGCGCTGGATGGTGTCCGGGACCGGGTGGCCGCTGAGGAAGGGTTGTTGGTAAGAGAGCTGGCCCTACTGGAAACCGCCCCGACCCTCCCTGGTGAGCTCCAACGAGTTGAAGCCGAGGCGGCGGCCTTCGAGGACCGAATGGTCCGGGCCGCCAGCGGAGTGTTGGCGGAGGGGGAGCTCACCGATTTCCTGGAGGAATCAGCACTTCGAAGCAGGGTGCTTCTGGAGGAAATCCGGGGTGGGGAGTTGGGACGGGGAGAGGAGCCACCCCCGGGGCTCTCCGTCGTTCGCCTGCATCTTCGGGGCGAGAGCGACCTGGAAGGGGTGCTGACTTTTCTGGACGAGATCGAGAAGAGCCGGCTCCTCCTTCGGGTGAGGGGGCTGGCCTTGGAGCCTGAAATGGCCAGGCCAGAGTCGAACAATGATGAAAACACCAGAGACGGGAATCCCACCCCAACCGGGGTCGTGGAGTTCCAGCTGATCCTTGATGGTTTTGCCCGAGTAGAGGAGCACGGGTCATGAGAAGCATCGGTGGAATGGCCTTTGGCATCGCTGGGCTGGTTTTTGCGGGAGCCGCTGTCATTTTCGGCGCCACGGTGGTGGATGCGGTCCGGGTAGAGGATGTCACGGATTCCTCCCCGCCTGGGACCGCGCCGGAGCCGGAGCAAGTGCTGGCAGGAATGGAGGAAGCGCCGCCGGCCGAATTGGAGAGTACCAACGTGCTCCGGCGCGCTGATGGTGGAGTCCAAGCGTCCCTTCGGGGGAACAGCTACCCCAGGGTCTCAAACAACGAGATCCTGGACGCGGTGAATCAAGACATTTTCCAGCCCGACAGGACTCCTTCTGTGGAGCGGTACCTCTTCCCCAGCGAGCGGGCTGCTCCAGTCCGGAACTCCAGAAACAACCGTCGCCAGAGGGAACCTGAGCTCAGGATTGTCGGGACGGCCATCGCTGGAGATCTGGCCTTGGCTGTGGTGCAACTGGACGACTCCATTCCCTTTGCAGTCCTCCTTGGGGAGGAAGTGGATGGGTTCATGCTGGCGGCGGTGGGCGAAGAAATGGTAACCCTCGCGGGAACCGACGGTGAGTTCACTTTACCAGTGGTTGAACCCCGCCGCGGCCGTAGCTCCAATAACTCCCGTGACCGGAACGCCCGGAATCAAAATGCCACCCAAGAGGCTACCCAGGTCCTTACGGAGAGACTTCAACAGATGCTCCAAGGGAGGGTGCAAATGGGGAGGGGGGGATTCACCACGGCAGAGCCCATCCGGATTCAACCGAACGTGCTGATCCGGACCAGACCGGGTGGCGGCGGCGGAGGAGGGGAGAACCTTCCATGACCTGGAGACCGGGGCACACCATGCGAGTCGCCACCCTCACCCTCCTCTTACTGGTTGGGGTCAGTCTAGCCCTGACCACCCAGGGATCGGCTCAGGATCCGACTGGCAGACGACCTGGCATGGCGCGGCAACAAGTTCAGGCCGCCCGGCAGGAGGGGATTACTTTCAACTTTCAGAACCTTGACCTGGCCTATGTGATAACGGCCATGGGGCAGGCCGCAGGCATCAACGTGTTATCCACCAACATGCCCGAGATCCTGGTCAACTACCGCACCCCTCAACCCATGACCTCGGAGGAGGTGGAAGCCCTCATCCGGACTCTGGCTCAGAGTCATGGTATCACCATCTCCGAACTGCCCGGGGTCCTCATGCTGGACGGTCCGCTGGTGCAGGGAGGAGAGATCCTGGAGCCTCGTCACCTCTTCGTCCACCGACTGCGGCACGCCAATGCACTGGTCCTGTCCAGCACGTTGCAGGCACTCTTCGGAGGGACGGGGCCCCGGATCTCGCCTTCGTCCTCCAGGGCGGAGACCCTCTCCCAGCAACTTCGGGCCATCGAGCAGGCGTCGGGGCAGGCGTATCAGGGCGCCCAACTCCAAGGGGGAAATGTGACCTTCCAAGTGGGTAGTGGCGAGCTGGAAGGAGACGTTCAAATCGTGCCGGATGAGATCACCAACTCCCTTCTCGTCCGGGCCACCATGGGTGACTGGGCCATTATCCAGGAGGCGGTGGAAGCCTTGGACCTTAGGCCCCTCCAGGTGGTGATTGAAGTGGTCATCGCCGAAGTGAGGCGCACGGGGGATCTGAACGTGGGTGTAGGGTTTTTCGGTTCCGATGTGAGAGAGGAAGGTGGGGAGGGGACCATTGGGCTCCTCCCGGTGGCCCCACCGGCAGATGCCTTCACCCTGGATGTGCTCCGAACCGGGGACATAGATGTGGGAGTCACACTGGCGGCGCTGTCTTCCACCGGAAACGTCAGAATACTGTCCCGGCCGCTGATCCAGGCCCAGAATAACCAGGAGGCCCGGATACTGGTTGGGAGTGAGCGGCCCTTCATCCAGTCTTCTTTCACCGGTGTAGGGACGGGGGGCGTCGCCCAGGAAGTCGTCCAGTACAGAGACGTGGGGACATCTCTCACCATCCTCCCGACCATCAACGAGGACGGGTACGTCAATCTTCTTCTCACCCAGGAGGTGAGCAGCGCCACGGCTGAAACCCAGTTTGGGGCCCCTGTTATCAGCACCCGAGAGGCCACCACACAGATCCTCGCCCGGACTGGCCAGACGGTGGTCATCGGGGGCCTGGTAGATCAGCAAACCGAGGAGTCCCGGACCGGGATTCCAATTCTGAAGGACATCCCGGTATTGGGCTGGCTCTTCGGCACCACCCGAGAGTCTGTGATCAACTCCGAGCTATTCCTCTTCCTGACCCCCTACGTGGTCGCCAGTGACCAGGACGAGGACCTTCTTCGTCTGGAGATAGAAGGAAACGCAGAGCTCCTCCAGGAGCTGCTTCCCATCAAGTCCTTGCTGCCTCCTTCCATCCAGGTCCTGCTTCCGGACAGCATTCTGCCGGACACCATTCAGCCTGGCACTTTGCAGGTGGACACCATTCGGCTCGACACCATCCGACCCGACACCATGTGGACCGGGAGGAACTGAGACGGATGACTGAGTTCGACCCTACCGCCGCCCTCCAGAATTCGGAGCGCCTCTCCAAGGGGCTCACCACCGAATACCTGGAGCACCACGCCATCATGCCCATCGCCCGGAACGGGGGCCGGCTTCTTACGGCCACATGGGCCGACGTGGTGGATGAGCGGGCTCTGGATGATCTCCGCATCCTGGCCGGGCTTCCGGTAGAACTGGTTCCAATGCCCGAGACCGAGGTTCGGGCCGCCATCCGACGGGTGTATTCCTCCGACGACCTCACCGCTGAAGGCGTAGTAGCGGGGATGGCAGACGAGGTTCGACCGCGAGCGGAATTGGATTCCGCCCTCGACGACCTGGTGATGCTGGCCAACGAAGCTCCGGTGGTGAAGCTCGTTAACCTTTTGCTCATCGAGGCTCTGGATGGCCGGGCTTCAGATGTCCATCTAGAGGGTTACCCTGGGGGTCTCAGGGTTCGGTATCGCGTCGATGGGGTCCTTCAGGATGCGGTGGCCCCACCGAAAGGTCTGGCTGCGGCAGTTGTGAGTCGGCTCAAGATCATGGCGGAGCTGGATATCGCGGAAAGAAGGGTGCCCCAAGACGGACGAATCAGACTCAGGCTGCACGACCGGCAGGTGGATGTCAGAGTCTCCACCCTCCCCACCCTTCACGGGGAGAGTGTCGTTCTTCGGCTTTTGGACAAGGAAGCGGGACGATTCGATCTGCAGGATTTGGGGATGGCGGACGATACCGAAAGCCAGTTTGTAGCAATCGTCTCGAAGCCCCACGGAATTGTCCTGTCTACTGGGCCCACTGGCTCGGGGAAAACCACGACCCTCTACGCCGCCGTGGATCGGATCAGAACTGGCCAAGAGAAGATCATCACCGTGGAAGATCCGGTGGAATATGAGCTTCCCGGTGTTCCGCAGGTGCCGGTCAACGAAAAAGTGGGTCTCACCTTCGCCAACGCCCTTCGAGCCCTCCTCCGCCAGGACCCCGACGTCATGTTGGTGGGTGAAATCCGGGATCAGGAGACCGCGGATATCGCTACGCATGCAGCCCTCACCGGTCACCTGGTTCTTTCCACGCTGCACACGAACGACGCTGCGACCGCACTCACTCGCCTGGTGGACTTGGGAATCGAACCGTATCTGGTGGCAAGCACCGTGGAGGCCGTCCTGGCGCAACGGTTGGTTCGCCGGATTTGTGAACACTGCAAGGAGCAGACGCCACTGACCCCTGAGCAGCAGACGGCCCTAGGGTCCGGGGCGGCGGAGTTGGACAAGGTCTGGGCGGGGAAGGGGTGCTCGGAGTGCCGGGGCACCGGGTACCGGGGCAGGACCGGGATCTACGAACTTCTGGTCATGGACGACGAGGTCCGACTGGCCGTTCAGCAGAACGCCAGCGCCAACCACCTGGAAAAGCTGGGCGTAGCCCGCGGCATGCGCCTTCTCAAGGCCGACGGAATGCGTCTCATCCGAGAAGGGGTCACCACGCCCGAGGAAGTCCTCAGGGTGGCGAACGTCTGAGATCCGGTAGGTGAAGCTCGGCGGGGCGTTGGCATTCCAGCGTTGGCACCCCAGCGTTGGCACCCCACCCGCCAACGCGTGTATAACATTCAATTATATTAACTACCTGTAACACGAGACCACTCCGTGAGGAGGTGCTCCCCCATCTTGGAGGACAGGCAGAGGTGTCGGGTTTTCACCCGAGAGGACATCGACCGGATCCCGGAACTGCAGCACCTCTCCCGTACCGACCGGGAGATCATGAAGGCAGTTTCGATGGTGCTACCCTTCCGTGTGAACGAGTACGTCATCAGAGAGCTCATCGATTGGTCGGCCGGTCCGAATGATCCCATCTACAATCTCGTGTTTCCCCAACCCGGCATGCTCCTCCCCGGTCAACTCTCCGAGATCAAGGCGCTGATCTCTCGTGGTGTGCCCGAGGCCGAGCTCGAAGAAGCGGCACGCCGGATCCAGCTCACATTAAACGTCCATCCTGCCGGCCAAAGAGAGTTGAACGTTCCCTGGATGGATGGCCGGCCTCTGCCCGGGGTCCAGCATAAGTACCGGGAGACGGTCCTCTTCTTCCCCGCAGCGGGGCAGAGCTGTCACGCCTACTGCACCTACTGTTTCCGGTGGGCCCAATTCACCCGACCGGACCGGTTTCGGTTCGAGTCCCATGAAGCCGACTCCCTGGCCCGGTACCTCCGAGTCCATCGAGAGGTCAATAGCGTCCTGATCACCGGCGGAGATCCCCTGGTGATGCGAACCGATGCTCTGCGGCGGTGTGTGGAACCGCTCCTGGAGCCATCGTTGGATCATATAAGGAGCATCCGGTTTGGGACCAAATCTTTGAGCTATTGGCCCCATAGGTTCGTGTCGGATTCGGACGCCGACGACCTGCTCCAACTCTTCGAGGAGATCCGGGCAACGGGGCGACACGTTGCTCTCATGGCCCACATCAGCCATCCCCGTGAGTTGGAGCCTGGCGTGGTGGGTGAAGCAATTCGACGGATTCGCGGATCGGGCGCCGTGATCCGCACCCAGTCCCCCGTTGTGCGAGGGGTGAACGACGATGCGGATACCTGGGCAGCCCTCTGGAGGACCCAGGTTCGGCTCGGCTTAGTGCCTTACTACATGTTCATGGCTCGGGACACAGGAGCCCAACACTATTTCAGAATCCCCTTGGTGGATGCACTGGAGGTTTATAACGGTGCGCATCGCCAGGTGTCCGGTCTGGGTAGGACGGCCCGGGGACCCGTCATGTCAGCCACGCCAGGGAAAGTCGTGGTGACGGGGGTAAGTCGAGTGGCAGGGGAGGACGTCTTCGTTCTGAGTTTCCTTCAAGGGCGGGATCCCGACTGGGTGGGAAGGCTCTTCTTTGCCAGCTTCGATCCTCACGCAGCCTGGTTGGATGAGCTTCGGCCGGCCTTCGGTGAGTCGGAGTTCTTCTTTGAGCCTCGGTTCAGAGAGATCAAAGCTGCCATCACAGCCGGGCGTGGAGACCGGATACCGCCTTCGGTGGGCAAGATCCCGCGATATCGTCGTCATCCGGCTTGAGAGAGGTAAGCGGGGAACCTTCCCGTCGCCTGATGGGTCCTGGTTCTGGGGGTCCTACTTGGTTCCGAAGAGGCGGTCTCCTGCGTCGCCGAGGCCGGGGACGATATAGCCGTTTTCGTCCAACTCTCGATCGAGAGCCGCGGTGAAGATGGGAACATCGGGGTGATCCCGGTCCATTCTCTGGACCCCTTCCGGGGCAGCCACCACACACATGAAACGGAGGCTTTCGACCCCGCGGTCTTTCAGAAACCCGATGGCAGCGGAGGCTGATCCCCCCGTGGCCAGCATGGGGTCCACAACGATGAAATCCCGCCCCTCCGGAGGCGGGATCTTGAAGTAGTACTCGACTGGCTGGAGAGTCTCTTCATTTCGGTAGAGCCCGATATGGCCTACGCGAGCTCCGGGAATGAGACGGACGATCCCCTCGACCATCCCCAGCCCTGCCCGCAGAATGGGCACAATCACAGGGTTCTCCCCCTTTGTTCGCCGCGCCACCATGTCTTCCAGGGGAGTCCGAATGGAGACTTCTCTCAAGGGCAGGTCCCGGGTCACCTCATACGCCATGAGACTCGCGATCTCGTCCACCAGCTCTTTGAAGAGCTTCTTTGGCGTTTCATGATGCCGAAGGAAGGAGAGCTTGTGCTGAATGAGGGGATGATCCAACACCGTGAGATTCGGAAGACCGGGCATGATCGAGCCTCTTAAGTGATCGCGAGCGCCTACCGGGGAGCCTCTGCGCAGGGGCTCCCTATCCTATCAGCCCCCGCATGAATACACCCACTGCCAGTCCCAGGTAATTCCCGACGGCGTACCCGACCAACCCGACGGCGACCCCCGGGACCAGGCGATCGTGGTACCCGCGGGCGCTGGCCAGGGCGATGGCCGAGGCAGCGCCGCCTACGTTCGCCTGGGAGGCGACGGCCAGCGTAGCCAGATCCAGCCGGGCCAGACGGCCGATTCCGAAAATGACCACCCCGTGAACGGCTACGGTGATGATGGCATAGTAGAAAACCGGGGGACCCATGGCCACGAGATTGGCTATGACCGACCGGGCGCCGTTGCTCGCCAGGAATAGGAGGATCAGGTAGTTGCCAAAAAGGGCGCCTCCGGGGAGACTCTTGATGGCTGGTAGCTGGGCCATGACCAAAACCAGGGTGGTGAGCCAGAGAACCTCTGGGATGAAGGGGACGACCCCGGCCAAAAACCCAGCACCCCACACGGCCCCCACCGCCACCACCACCAGGGCTGCGGCATCCTTCAGGGAGACGGGCTTCACCGTATCGTTGAGGGCGCGTTCCAGGGTGACGGGTTTTTCCCCCGCATCAGGAGCCGGCTCTCCCCGGGCAGCACCAGTCTGGGCCGACCCTTTCGGCCGCCCCAGGAGGACCGGAACCGCCAAGCACACCATCATCCAGACCGCGGTGACGATGACATCTGCAGCCGTAGCTGCAGAGAAGAGGTCCGGGCTCGTCTCGAATGCACGACCCAGAGCCGCGAAATTCGCACCCCCACCTGTGTAGGTCCCGGTGAATTGTCCTGAGAGCTTCCATGTCTCCGCCCCAACGAGACTAGAGAGAAGGAGGCCGCCGGTAATGGCACCGACGGCTGTTCCCGCAGCGCCGATCCCAAAAGCCGCCAACATGCCGGGTCCAGCCTGGAGAACTGAGCGGAGGTCCACGCTGAGGAGGATGAGCGCGATTCCGAAGTAGACACCATCCCCCATGAGGAAAGAGTAGGTGGGTGATTCTCCTGGGAGAATTCCGGTGTTCGAGAGGACCATACCCAGCAGAATCCCAGTGAGGGCCGCTCCCAGAGCACGAAAGAGAGGCACTCGGTTTTCCAACTGGATGGCGACGAATACCACCGCCGCCAGAATCAGGAAGATCGTCAGGGGTTCAGTGATCATTGCCTGGCTCAGGGATCAATGCCGAGTCGAGTTTCCCCTCCTGCGTGCGGTGGGGAGCCGCTCCAGGAGCGTTTGGTATGCCAAGGGGAGAACCACCAGGGTCACCAGGGTGCTTGTGAGGAGGCCCCCCATGACGACCGTAGCCAGGGGCCGCTGGATCTCGGCTCCTGGGCCGGTGGCCAGCAAGAGGGGGAGGATCCCAAAGACCGTAGTGAAAGTAGTCATGAGAACTGGCCGCAACTTGGCCGTCACCCCGTATCGCACGGCTTCGGACACGGGATCGCCTCCTCGAAAGCGGCGTCGGATGGTGTTGAGCAGGACCAGACCGTCCTCCAGGGCGATCCCAAAGATGGCTATGAAACCGATGGAAGCCGGCACGCTCATGTATTGGCCCGAAATAAGAAGAGCGGCCAGTCCGCCTGTGAGGGCCAGCGGAATGTTGATGAGGATGACCCCCGCCTCCAAGACCGATCCGAAAATCGCATAGAGGAGGATGGAAACCAGAAGCAGGGTCAACGGGGTGACGATCATGAAGGTCCGGCGGGATCGCTCCTGGAGTTCGAATTGTCCTCCCCAACGGATGGTGTACCCGGCAGGAATGACCATGTTGTCAGCGATGGCTTCCTGGGCTTCTTCCACAAAGCGCCCCATGTCCCGGCCTCGGACGTTGGTCTGGACGGTGCTGAACCGGCGGCTGTTCTCTCGGTTCACGACCCGGGCGTCCTCTGTTTCCTCCAGCCGCGCCAACTGGTTCAGTGGGAGGCGACCCCCGTCAGGGAGGGGAATGAGGAGGTTGTGGATCTGCTCGATATCTGCACGAAACTCCGGCTGGAACCGAACGAAAATGTCGAATCGGCGCCTGCCTTCGTACACTTGGCCAACGATGGCACCGCCGATGGCTGCCTCCACCGTTCCCTGAACCTGATCCACGTCCATCCCGTGCCGGGCCAGAGCGGCCCTGTCCAGATGGATCACCAGGTTGTTCTGTCCCGTAAACTTTTCGGTCTGAACGTCCACGGCCCCCTCCAACTCCATGAGTACAGCCTCCACCTCTTCGGAGAGCTGCTGGAGGGTGTCGGGATTCTCACCGAAGATTCGCACGGCGAGCTGGGCTCGGGAGCCGGTAATGAGCTCGTCCAGGTTATGAGCGATGGGCTGGGAGAGGTTCATGGTGATGCCTGGGAGATCTTCCAACTCATGGCTGATCTCCTCCTGGATTTCCTCCAGGTCCATGCCCCGCCAGGCCGAGCGCCGCTGATCAAGTTGGATCAGCATGTGGAGGTCGTTCACGAAGTGTCCGTGGCTCCCAGCCTCCCCCCGTCCGATTCGGGTGAGGACGCCGTCCACCCCTGGCAGCTCCATCAGCCGTCCTTCGATCTCAATCCCCTGTGCGACGGATCGCTCCAGGCTCACGTTGGCGTTCATGGTGACCTGAAGCTGGAGGGTTCCCTCGTTCAGGGTCGGCATGTACTCCCTGCCCATGAAGGGGAGGAGGATGAGGCCTATGGCGAACACGCCGCCGGTTGCCAGGAAGACTCCCCGTCTTCTTGTTCGGCACCACTCGAAAAGGCCCAGGTAATGGCGGCGAATGGTCCGAATCAGGAGGGGGTCTTCGCGTTTTTCCTCGCTCTTCCTCCCAAGGATCAGGGACCCAATGGCCGGAATGGCGAGGAGGGTAAAGAAGAGGGACCCCAAAAGGGCGGCCGAGATGGCGAAGCCCATGGGGCGAAACATTATTCCCTCAGTGCCCCGGAGGGTAAAGATGAGACTCGGTCCATTCCTCCCTGGATGTGTCGGTAGGTGTTCTCGACATAGATGATGGCAGCATCGGCGATAAGACCAATCCCGATGGCCAACCCCCCGAAAGACATGAGGTCCGCTGCCAGCCCCACCCGTTGCATGACGATGAAGGTGAATAACACCGAAAAAGGCAGGGTCAGCATGGTGAGGAAAGCTGACGGGAAGTGCCCCATGAAGAGGAAGAGGACTCCGATCACCAGGACCATGCCCAGGGCCAGGTTCCATGTCACGGTTCGGAAACAGGCCTTTACGAAAGCTGCCTGGTTATAGAAGGGGACGATTTCAACGCCGTCCGGAAGGCTCGCGTTCACGGCGTCGATCCGCTCTTCGAGACGTTCGATGACGCCGGCCGTGTTCGATCCGAAGAGCTTCAAAACCAGCCCTACCACCTTCTCGCCCTCCCCGTTTGCCAACGCCGCTCCCCGGGCAATGGCTGGGAGAAGCTCGACCTGGGCGACGCTCGAGAGGTACACCGGCGTCCCGCCACGGTGGGCGACCACGATGTTCTTCAGGTCTTCTACTGTCTCCACCAGGCCGATACTCCGGACGATGAACTCTTCCGGTCCACGGGTGATGAATCCGGCGGCTGCGTTCCGGTTGCCGGCCTGGATTCTCTCCATGAGCTCGGAGAGGGTGAGGTCGAATCTGAGGAGAGCATTGGGATCCACCAGAACCTGGAACTGCTGAAGGTCCCCACCGATGGTCAGGACCTGGGAGACCTCGGACACTGACCTCAGCTCGTACTTGATGAGCCAGTCCTGGAGGGTCCGGAGCTCCATCGTGGTCCGACCCTCTCCCTCCAGGTAGTACATGTAGACCATACCCAAGCCGGTCGAGATGGGACCCAAGAACGACTCGTGAACCTGAGGAGGAAGGTCGGCCTCGATCTCATGGAGACGAGGAGCCAGCACCTGGCGGGCCCAGTAGATGTCCGTGCCCTCTTCGAAGTACACATTGACCAGGGAGAGGCCATAGGTGGATGTGCTCCGGATTCGTTCTACCTTGGGCAGTCCGAACATGGCGGCTTCAACAGGGACGGAAACGAGCTGTTCCACCTCCTGAGGCGCCAGACCGTGAGCTTCGGTATAGATCTGAACCAACGCCGGGGACGGATCGGGGAAAACGTCCATGGTCAGGTGCTGGTAGGCCACCAGACCTCCGACAGCCACGCTACCCACCACCGCCACCACCAGTAGACGCTGGCCCACCAGGAACCGAATCGCGTTGCCAATCATCTGGAGACTCCCGGGCTAATGGACATGCCCATGACCTCCGGCGCCCTTGGTCAACTCGGCTTTCAGGTTGAACGCGCCTTCGACGACGATGGTCTCCGAACCGTCGAGGCCGGATTCGATGATCCTACCCACGGAGAGAGTCTCCCCTGGTTCCACATCTACGGCTCTGATGACGATGTGGCTTTCCCCTGGGGTCTCCGGCATGAGAATGAATACCACGTGGTGGCCCTCCAGAAGCTGGACGGCGTCGGCCGGGACTACCATCCTCTCTTCCTGGGACTGGAGCCTCAAAAATCCCTGCACATACATGTTTGGTTTCAAGATGCCATCCGGATTGGGAATCTCAGCCCGCACCCGCACCGTTCTCAGCTCCTCGTCCACCTGATCAGCCACGAAGGTCACCCGGCCAGGAAAATCCTGTCCCGGAAAAAGAGGGGTCCGAATCAGGACATCGGAGCCTTTTTGGAGGTGGGCCATCTGGTCCTCGTAGGCGTCCAGCCGGGCCCAGAGGGAGGAAAGGTCCGAGACAGTGAAGAGGGATTGCCCTGATTCGACGTGGCCTCCCAGAATCGCGTCTCGCTCCACCACTACACCAGAAACTGGGGTCCGAACGGCGAGGGGTGGATCCACGGCTCGGTGGTCCGCCGGTGGAACGGACACATCAATCGCTGCCTCCAACTCCCGCATCCGG
>JBDHMC010000010.1:0-16437 GCA_039656355.1 Gemmatimonadota bacterium
GAACTCGATGAGGATCACGGGGCTGTGGATGCGATAATAGAAAACCGCGTCCTCTCCACTTCCGCCGATCCATGCGAAAAACGTCTCATCGAGGTGGGCTTCCACGTCAGCCATTTTCACCTGTGCGTGTCCTTCGGCAAGGGCCCCAACGTAGAGCTCCGCCAGGTCCAGGAGTTGGCGTTTCTGGGTCGGAGAAAACGACGAGACAGGTACCCCGGCGTATTCCAGAATGATGTTGTCCTTGAAGGCCTCACTCAGCGTGTTGTTGCCTTCCTTTGAAACCTCCAGGATGGCCTCCGATCTCTGCTCCTCGGTGAGGCTTTGGAGCATGGCCAGACCCTGGTCCTGCTCTTTCTGCATGATCTTCACGCCCTTGTACTTCCCCGACTCGGCGATGACGGGTTCCGAGCCCAGGAAGAAGGGCGTCATGACAACTTGGTCACCCAGGACGAAGTAATTGATGATCACGTGGTGCCCGTCGAGCTGCCATCCCCATGGCTCACCCGAAGAAGGCTCACCCATAACGGTGATCCAATAGAGCCACTCGCCGTACTCAACGAAGTTGTCGTCGTTGAGTTCACCCAGCGTGTGGTTGAGCCTCATGATGTCCCGGGTCAACTGCAATCCTTCCGCACTCAGAGACGCCCGAAGCAGTCCGATGGCGGCCTCCCGCTGGCTCTCACTCATCTCCTCGAATCCAACACCCTGACGAATGTAGAAGTGTTGGTTCATCCACTTCCGCCACTCCGAATCATCTGCCTCGAACACGGTCTTTCCACGTTGCGCAGTACTGAGAGAGGCGAGGAATGCGTCCGCTGCCGCCTCGACCGGTTCAGTAGACACACCCGTGGACCGAACAGGAAAAAGTCCCGGGACGACTTCTCCGTTCGTAGTCACGCCTCTGAAGGGATCGGCCAGGCCTTCAGCCTCAGCCCGGGCCGACATTTGCCGAAAGCGTTCCATCACATCGGTTTGTTGGGCCAGAACAGAGGTCGGGGGATGTAGGCCGATAAACAGCGTGACAACTGCCGCAAAGGCTAGGAACCTTCTCATCATTGGGTTTCCTGGGACGCTAGGCGAAAGGGGCCGCCTCGCCGTGTGGGGCGAGCGGCTCACTCACAACCTGGTGGACTGTTGGGATTGAAGGCCCTGATATACGCGAGACAGTGGTTAACTGTCAAGAACTATTTCGTGACTAAAGCGATTGAGAACAACAACCGAGACCGCCCTCACACTCGAAGGCGGCCTCGTTTTCTTCCGACGCGGCGCGGTACCGCGGGCGTCGTCAAAGAGGGATTCTGCTCATGCCGTTGTGAAAGTGAAGATCATCCCATAACCGCCGTTGGTAGGATTGACCCAACCCTCACCCATGCCGGTGCCTCCTCCCATTCCGCCCATCCCTCCTTGGCCCATCCCGTAGCCGTGTTGGCCTCCTTGGTGCATCTGTTGGGTCATCCACTGACCCCCCATTCCAAGCCCATGCTCCTGATAATTGATGTGTTGTCCGTCTTGATCCTGCATCCCGCCACCGATGTGGATCACATACTGGGTCTGGGGCTTCAGCGGAGCGACCGGAGTGAAGGCCAACTGCGTTCGGGTCTGATTCCAACTCCAACTCCCCGGCACCAAGGTGCCGTCCATGTGCCCCTCGTGAACGTTAGCGTACTCCTCCATTCCCATCATCATGGTGTGAGTGAATTCGATCACTATCGGAGCATTGGGATCGACCCCAGTGGCATTTCCCTGTGGGATTACTGAAAGAAGGGCCGACTCCTCGATTTCCGGCTCCGTGCTCTCACTATCGCAGGCGGCAAAGGTGAACGGAGTGGCGAGCAGGACCGTCCCAATGAAGGTTCGCAATCCCATTTTCGGTCTCATTATTTGACTCCTTCTCCAAAGGCGGGAGCAGGCTCGAGGTCCGGAGACCCCAAGGGTACGTCGCCACCTGCCTCCGCTCGTGCCACGGTCCTCCCCTGCCAGATGTAGTAGATGACCGGAACGACCACCAAGGTCAGGACCGTTGCTGACACCATCCCACCCACCATGGGCGCAGCGATCCGCTTCATCACACTGGCACCGGTCCCATGACCCCAGAGGATGGGAAGAAGCCCCCCGATCGTGGCCGTGACGGTCATCACCTTGGGCCGGACCCTCATGACTGCACCCTCCATGACAGCATCACGAAGTGCGTCCATCGAGGTTTCCCCCTTCCGTATCCGATCCTCCCAGGCATGGTTGAGGTAGAGCAGCATGATGACGGCCGTCTCCGCTGCGACTCCGGCGAGAGCGATGAAGCCGACTCCCGCAGCCACGGACCAGTTGTAGCCTAGGAAGAACATGATGAGCACGCCCCCAACCAGGGCGAAGGGGAGAGACCCCATGACGATAAGGGTCTCACCGACCCTTCCGAAGTTCATGAAAAGAAGGATGAAGATGATGAGGAGGGTGGCAGGGACGACAAGCCTCAAACGGGCCTGGGCCCGTTGCATGAACTCGTACTGCCCGGACCACTGGAGGGTGTATCCCGGAGGCATGGTCACCATGGCTTCCACCATGGCCTGTGCATCTCGTACGTAGCCGCCCAGGTCGGGGGAGTCCACGTCCACGAACACCCATGCGGTGGGAAAGGCCCCTTCGGTTTTGATGGACATGGGGCCAGTGGCCACTTCGATGGTGGCAATCTGGCCCAAGGGGATCTGAGCAATGGAATTCGGCATGGCCGAACTCATGGCTCCGCCGCTCGATCCCCGCATCTGCATCACTGGGACCAGTACTTCCAAAAGTTTTTCCGGCTGGTCTCGGAGCTCCTGTGGATACCGCACCCGAACCCCGTAACGCTCCCTGCCCTCCACGGTCTGGGTGATTTCCATCCCGCCTATGGCTGCGGCAATGACCATGTTGGCATCTCGAATATTCACCCCATACCTGGCCGCCGCATCCCGGTCGATTTCGATGTTCAGATAACTCCCACCTAGGGGACGCTCGGATACCGCCGACCGGGTGCCCGGCACCATGGCCACGGCGTTCTCCACCTCCTTCCCCAACCGCTCCAATTCGGCTAGATCGGGGCCGAAAATCTTGATGCCTACCGGAGTTCGAATGCCCGTGGCCAGCATGTCGATTCTGCCTTTGATAGGCATGGTCCAGGAATTGGGGATACCAGGGAATCGAATGGCGGCATCCATCTCCCGGAGAAGGTCGTCCCAGGTGAGACCCTCTCTCCACTCCTCTTCGGGTTTTAAGACGATGGTGGTTTCGAACATGGCCAGCGGTGCCGGGTCCGTCGCGGTGTTCGCGCGCCCCGCTTTTCCGAAGACGGACTCTACCTCCGGGAAGGTGGCAAGGATGCTGTCTTGCTTTCGCATGGCCTCATGGGCTGTACGGACACTGATGCCCGGCAGGGTCATGGGCATGTAGAGAATGGTGCCCTCATTCAAGGGCGGCATGAATTCGGAGCCGATTCGCTGAAGAGGGATGAAGGTGAGAATGAGGACCGCCAGGGTGGCGCCCAGAACTGGCCATCGCCAGCGAAGCGCAGCCTCCAGGATCGGTTTGTAGATCCAGACCAGGGCCCGGGAAACAGGGTTCCGGCTTTCCGCGAAGAGCGTCCCCCTTACGAAGAGCCCCATGGTTACCGGAACCAATGTCACGGAAAGGAGACTGGCACTGGCCATGGCCATGCTCTTGGTCCATGCCAGCGGTTTGAAGAGGCGGCCCTCCTGAGCCTCCAAAGCGAAGACGGGAACGAACGACACGGTGATGATGAGGAGGGTGAAGAACAGGGCTGGTCCCACCTCCTTTGAGGACCGGATCACCACACCCCACCGCTCCTTGGAGGTCAGAAGGGACGTGGGGTACCGCCCATCATCCTTTGGAACCGGAGCTCCCTCCGTCGCCAGCTTTCGGCGCTTTTCGGAGATCTCCCTCTCCAGATGTTTGTGCATGTTCTCGATCATGACGATGGCGGCGTCGATCATGGCCCCGATGGCGATGGCGATGCCCCCAAGGCTCATGATGTCCGCCCCGATCCCCAGGACGCGCATGGCGATGAATGCCATGAGAATACCCATGGGAAGGGTGAGAATAACCACCAGCGCACTTCGCACATGAAAGAGAAAGACCAGGCACACGAGAGCCACGATTAGGGACTCTTCGAGGAGGGTCGTTTTCAGGGTGTCGATGGCACGAAGGATCAAGTCTGATCGGTCATAGACCGCGGTGAGCACGACGCCGGGAGGAAGGCCATCCTCGATCTCAGCGATCTTCTCCTTTACTCTCTCGATTGTAGCCAGGGCGTTTTCGCCGAACCGCATGACCACGATTCCACCCACCACATCACCCCGGCCGTCCAGGTCGGCTACTCCCCGCCGGACCTGGGGCGCGAAGTGGACGTCGGCCACATCAACCACTCGAATGGGCGTGCCGGTCTCAGTGGCACCCAAGACTACCGACTCGATATCGGACAGATCCCGGATGTAGCCAAGCCCCCGTACCATGTACTCCCGTTCAGCCATCTCCAGGACCATGGCCCCCACGTCCTGATTCGCGCCCCGGATGGCTTCCATGACGACATGCACCGGGATGCCAAATCCGCGCATGCGATTCGGATCCAGGGTCACCTCGTAGACGCGCTCGTAGCCCCCAACGGAAGCGACCTCGCTGACCCCGGGGACGGCGGTGAGCTGGTAGCGAAGGAACCAATCTTGGATGGATCGGAGATCGGCCAGGGAGAGGGTGCCGGTGGTGTCTTCAAGAACGTACTGGTAGACCCAACCCAGCCCCGTGGCGTCTGGCCCAAGGGCCGCATCAGCTTCATCAGGGAGTCTTCCACGGATCCCGGATAGGTACTCGAGCACCCGACTCCGAGCCCAGTAGATATCGGTGCCGTCCTCGAAGATGATGTAGACGAAGGAAACCCCGAAGAAGGAATAACCCCGGACGGTTTGAGCGCCGGGGACCTTCAGCATCTCCGAAGCGATGGGGTAAGTGACCTGATCCTCGACGAGCTGCGGGGCCTGCCCCTGATAGTCGGTCTGGATGATGACCTGGACGTCCGAGAGGTCGGGAATCGCCTCGAGAGGTGTTTGCGCCATCGCATAGATGCCGCCGGCACCGGCGAAAAAGGCCAGAATGAGGACCAGGAACTTGTTTTGGACCGACCAGTCGATGACTCGTTTCAGCATCATCGGCTCCCGCTAGGCCCACCGCTGGTGTCCGGGGCGATGGCTCCCGTTGTGTCCCCTCCGCCCATATCCATCATGGAATGGTCCATGCCTGCCATGCCGGCCATTGCGGCTCCCAGGTTGGACTCGGCATCGATGAGGAAGGTGGCGGAAGCTACGACTACGGTGCCCTCTGTAAGGCCGGACAGGACCTGGACCTGGTCCCCGCTGCTCAGTCCCGTGACCACTTCCATGGGGTGGAGTTGCCCGTTGGACATCCGGTGGAAGACCATGGACCTCTCACCCGTTTGGAGAATGGCGGAACGGGGAACCAGGAGAGTTTCCGCCACGTTCGTGCCGCTGAGCTCGACCTGTGCATACATTCCCGGCTTGAGCCTGGAGTTTGAATTCTGAAGCTCGATACGCACTCTGCCGGTCCGGGCCGACTGCGAGACGGTGGGATAGATGTACGTCACGGACCCCTGGAACATCTCACCGGGATAAGCCTCGAAGCTCACCGCGGCGTGCTGTCCCACCCCGACCATGGAGAGGTCCTTCTCGAATATCTCTGCATCCACCCAAACCCGGCTCAGATCAGCCACCTGGAAGAGTTCAACTCCGGGGGTAATCCGAGCGCCCTGTACCACGTTCTTCTCCACCACCACTCCCGAAGCAGGAGCCCTGAGTGTCAGGGTTTTGGTGACGGTACCACGCTCTTCCATGGCCCGAATCTCATCCTCCGGGATGTCCCAATAGGCCAGCCTCCTCCGGGCCGCATCAAGGAGCTCTTCCGCGTTCTCTTGTGATCGGGCGCCGCCGGCTTGCTGGGCCTGCTCAAGGAGGTCTCTGGCGAGGAAGAGTTCCTCCTGGGCCGTTACCAGGGCAGGTGAATAGACTTCGAGGAGGGGCTGTCCGGCCCGCACGGGAGCTCCGGTGAAATCGACAAAGAGCCGTTCCACCCATCCTTCGATCTTGGGGCTTACGGTGGTCAGGCGAGTTTCATCGTAGGTGACGAAACCAACGGTCCGGACCGTTCGGGGCAGGGACCCCTTGGTCACTGTAGCGTAGGTCACCCCGATCCTCCGACCGGCATCGGCGCTGAGGGAGACCATCTGGGGCTCGTCACTCCCGGCGGACATGGCCGAATGATCGTGACCTTCCATCCCATCCGCTGCTGGCTCCTGAGGAGTGTTGCCGAAGGAGTAAACGGTTACCACCCCCACGGAGAGAAGGACCAGAGTCAGGGCGATGATGATCTGAGTGCGGGTTTTCATCGGATCTCCAGTATGAAGTCGCCGCTGACCGGGAGGTCACGGCCAATGGTCATTTCCAGCTGTG
This sequence comes from Gemmatimonadota bacterium, assembly GCA_039656355.1. Taxonomy (GTDB): domain Bacteria; phylum Gemmatimonadota; class Gemmatimonadetes; order Longimicrobiales; family Gaopeijiaceae; genus JABDNZ01. The sequence continues at coordinate 6,501 of JBDHMC010000010.1, forward strand.
CCACGGCAGTTCCGTAGGAAGCGATAAGGTCGAAGTATTCCCCCTCGAACCGATTCACTTCCATCTGAGCATCGATGAGGGCCATGAAGTCCACCGCCCCCACCCGATAGGATGAGAGGGATGACTCTACGGCACCTCGAGCTTGGGGGAGGATGTCTTCCCGATAGAGCCGAAGGAGAGTCCTGTTCTCATCCAACTCCGCCAAAGACTGGTTGACTCCAGAGCCCACGATGGCGATGGCGTCTTCCAGTTGGGCCCGGGCCATGCTCTCCAAAGCCGCCGTTTCATCCCGGAGTTTTTTCTGTCGCTTCCCTGCGTATATGGGGAGACTGAAACCGATTGAAGCTCCTCCCATGCTGCGGGCGTCGCCGTCCATGCGCCCCAGGGCGTATTGCACGCCCAGGGTGAGGTCGGGCCAGATCGCCTTATCGGCCAACTCACCGTTGGACGATGCTCGGCGAACCGCCAGCTGCAGGCCCTGCAAGGCGGGCCGACTTCCCAAAGCCCATCCGGTGAGTGTATCGGGAGAGGGAATGTCCGAGGGGAGGGGAGCTAGCTCGGGAGTCGGGACCGGGGCTTCAGCAGGTCTGTTGACCAGGGCATTTAGCCGCGCCGCCACGCTCTTCCGTTGGGCGGCAAGACGTTCGACATCCGCCTCCATCCGGGCCAGTGCCACCCCGGCTCTGAGAACGTCGGCCTGGGGTCCCATGCCAGTTGAATACATGGAAAGAGCCACGGTCTCGAAGTCCTGGAGGAGCTCCAGAGTCTGCCTTAGGACGGTGGTTTGCCCATCGACTCGGTAGAGTTCGAAGAAGGCCGAGGCCACCTCGGTCCGTACGGCCCACCACACTTCCTCTGCCGTTGCCCCATCAATCTCCGTCGACTGCCGCGCGATATCCTCTCGCAGGGAGCGTTTTCCGGCGAGAGGAAAACGCTGGGTGGCCTGAAAGGACGGAGCCATGGAGGCTGGCATCGTTGCGGAGAACTCGGGGATGGCCAGGTTGGCGACCCCCACCATGAGGGTCGGGTCCGGCAACAGGCCCGCTTCCGCTTCCCGAGCGCGGGTGGCCTCCACCCGTAAGAGGGCAGCTTGAAGCCGTGGACTCTGTTCCCGAGCCAGGGCGAAGAGCTCGCTGAGCTTCAGGGTCGGATCTTCTTGCGAATCCCGCGCCCCTGACGGGTTCACCTCGGGTGAAATCACGATGGGCGTTACCGGCAGGGGTGTCTCTTGGCCGCCGACGGCACCGACGGTACACCCGAGGCCGACCATGAGCGCGGCCGAGAGAGCCGTAAGCTTCGGTTTCTCCTTCATGAACCTCAACCCTGGAGGGAGGATGAACGGGTCCTATGGTTTACCGAAGAAGTTTAGGGGTGTGGTGGTGAAGGGAGGGTTAAGAGAGGATGAAGATCTCTTAATGTTTCTTCGGAGAATGTTGGTGGGGAGGGATAAATACCCGAAAGACCGCACCGCCTCCCTCCTGGTTTTCCGCTGTGATCTCACCGTGGTGAAGCTCCACGATGGCTTTGGCGATTGCGAGGCCCAGGCCGGTTCCGGCGGCGTCTTCGCCCTGTGTGCGAGATTCATCCGTCCGGAAAAACCGTTCAAACACCTTCTCGAGTTGGTTTTCCGGGATTCCGGGGCCGTTGTCCGAGATGGCCAGCACCACCCCTTGGTCCAAGGGCTGCAGGTCGACGTCTACTCTGCCCCCCCGCGGGGAGAACTTCACCGCATTCCCAAGGAGATTCCAAACCACTCGGTCAAAGAGGTCCGGATCTACGTCACCAGCCAACTCTTCCTGGCCCGGCCCCGAAATCCGAACTTCTTTTCCCTCTGCCTCCTGCGTGAGGCGGACCACAGTCCTCTGAACCCTTTCCGTCAGATCCACGCTCTGAATAAGAGGCTCCAGGACACCCGCCTCGGAGCGGGTAAGGGTAAGGAGGTCCTCAGCCAGGCGGGAGAGCCGCTCCGCCTCTTCCAGGGCGCTGTCGAGAACCCGGACATATTCCTCGGCGGTCCGGTCCCGCCGGAGGGCCACCTCGATCTCGCCTCGAAGCGCCGTTAGAGGAGTCCGAAGCTCGTGGCTGGCATCAGCCGCGAAACGCTTCTGGGTTTCCAACGCAGCTTCCAGTCTGCTCAGCATGCGGTTCAGAACCTGGACCAACCGCTGGTATTCCCAGGTGTCTGCGTAGGCCTCAATACGTCGGTGGGGCTCTCCCCTGGCTATGCCTTCAGCCTGGTCGATAATGGCGTCTACCGGTCGGACTATCCTTCCCGCTAACCACCAAGCTCCCACGAAGGTGCTGGCCGCGATGGTGGCCAGGATGCCCAGAAGGAGGGTCCCCACTCCCCTGAGCACTCGATTTCGGGCCTCCCGGGGCGCCGCGACCTGGAGGACGTGGTGGGAGTGGAGTTCGCCAAGGCGCTCGAGGGGATAATAGAGGGATCGGATGGAGACCCCCTGGAAGGTGCCTTGGGTCCACACCATCTCATCGGCGGCGGCCCGGGCGAGGGCTGCGGTATCGAGAGGGAGGTCTGAGGTGATGTACCGACTACGCTCCAGACTTTGGCCGTCGGCGCTCCAGATCTGAGTGTATCGGTTCAGCTCCCTCGCCGAAGCCGCTTCCTCGGGCGTGAGCTCCCACTCAGGAAACTCCATCACCCCGGTAGAATCAGCAGTCACGTAAGCGGCTTGAATGGTTGCCACGTTGAGAAGGGAGGCATCCAGTTCCCGGTCGAGGCCTTGACGGAGGCCAAGGAAGCTCAGGACCGAAACGGCGCCCACGGCAGCCGTCGTGGCCGCGGAGGCCCTGATTCCCAGGAGAAACCGGAACGATCGCATCCTTTGACTCAAGCTGGTCCTTCCTGACTCAGGATGTACCCCACCCCTCGTACCGTGTGAACCAGCGGGCTCCCGCCGCCTGCTCCAAGCTTCTGGCGAAGCTTGGCCACATGGACGTCCACGACGTTGCTCATGGGATCGAAGCGCAGGTCCCAGACTTTTTCCAGAAGATGTGTTCTTCGGACCGCTTCTTCAGGGTGGAGGAGGAAGTATTCCAGGAGTTGGAACTCTTTGGCGGTGAGCTTGAGATCCCGGCCGGCGCGAGTGGCGCTGTGCTGAATCCTGTCCATCTCCAGGTCGGCGTACCGAAGTCGCTCTGACCTTTGCGCTCCCCCCCGGCGAATGAGGGCACGAACCCGGGCAAGCAGCACCTCGAATTTGAAGGGCTTGGTCAGGTAATCGTCAGCCCCGGCGTCAAGCCCTCGAACGATGTCCTCTGATGTGTCTCGGGCCGTGAGCAGGAGGATGGGTACGGGCGTCTTCTCCCTCCTTATCTCTCGAAGGATGTTGATTCCGGTTTTCCCGGGAAGCATGACGTCGAGGATAAGGAGATCGTAGTCGTGAACATGTGCCATGAGGCCCCCATCGATTCCGTCGTGGGCCACATCAACGGAGTACCCATCCTCGCGGAGCCCCTGCTCCAGGAAGCTGGCGACCTTCTTATCGTCCTCCACTACCAGGATTCGCATAACTGGAGGTCTTTTCGGGGACGGATGAAGTCAGATTGAAAGGAAGATGATCCTCTCACCGTGTTCACACCACAGGTAACCAAAGGGTCCGATGGGGGGTAGCTCCCGTTCGGAACCGGTTGGGATTTCGAACAGGATCAACACGGGGGGCCAAATGTTCGAGTGGGCAAGACTACAAAGGATCAATGTGGAGGGCCAAATGTTCGGGTGGGCAAGACTACAAAGAATCAATGTGGAGGGCCAAATGTTCGGGTGGACAAGACTACGTGCGTGTTTGACCTTGGCACTGATTCCCGTCCTCGCCACCTGCGGTCAGGGGCGGGGTGAGGGCGCGTCTACGGAGGAAGATGGGGCCGACCCTCAGGCGGCGGAGACGGCGCCTTCGTATGCGGACATCACTGTGGAGCAGCTACAGGGGATGATGGCCGATGACGATTTCATACTGGTGAATGTCCACATCCCCTTCGAGGGGGATATCCCTGGTACCACCGAGAGTATCCGGTTCGACGAGATTGCCCAGAACCTGGACCGCCTTCCCGATGACCGGGAGGCGGAGATCGTCCTCTACTGTCGAAGCGGAAGGATGAGCGCTGAGGCGGGGGCCACCCTGGCCTCCCTGGGTTACACGAACGTGTTCAACCTGGCCGGAGGATTCCGGGCTTGGGAAGCGGCCGGAAACGAGCTCCAGCGGATACCCGGCCCCTCCTGAGGACCTCGGTCCGTCAGGTGTCTACCGGCCCCCGGACTTGAGAAGCCGCCCTCCAACCCAGACATTAGCCCGACACCCCATTTCCCATCGCCACGGAGATGCCATGAACGGGCCCGGTAGCGAGCCGGTTCTCTCTTCCCTCCAGGCTCCACTTCGGGCCATTGGCAGTGTCGTGCTTCCTTCTCCTGAGGCGCTGGATGGGGAGGGTTGGCTGGAAGCGGAGGCTATCATGGAAAGGGCTTTGGCGTCCAAACCCTCGGGTATAAAGCGTCAGATCCGCCTCTTTCTTCGCCTGGTCAACTTCCTTCCCGTCCTCACCACAGGGAGGACCTTGGTGAAGATGCCGGTGGAAAGGCGTGCAGCCTTTCTCCAACGCCTCCACCGCTCTCCTCTCATGCCGCTCCGTCGGGGTTTATGGGGAATCCGCACGCTCCTCTTCATGGGCTATTACAATCAAGAAACGGTTCGGAGGCGGATTGGCTATGGGGCCGATCCGTGGGGTTGGACCGCTCATTTCGGAGACGAGCTGAGGGCGGCTGAGACACCCGATTCCCCGGGTGGCGGGACCGAGGAGCCGTCACCGGAAGGCGAGGAGGTGGCCTCATGAAGACTGTGACCGCGGATGTGGTCATCGTCGGCTCGGGGGCCGGTGGAGGCACCGTGGCGCAGGAGTTGGGCCCCCTCGTCCAAAGCGGAAAGCGAGTTCTGGTCCTGGAAAGAGGGCCCCGCTTTCGGGATGAGGAGTTCACCGGCCATGAGTTGGATATGGCGGACGGCCTCTACCTGGATGGAGGCGGATTCCTCACCGCGGACGGAGCCATGACCCTTGCCGTTGGCCAGGCGTACGGTGGTTCGACGGTGATGTACACGGGGACCTCCCTCCACGCTCCGGCCCGTGTCATCGAAGGGTGGGGCGTGCAGGGACTTGGCCATGACGACCTCGTGGAAAGATCCCGGAAGTACGCCGAGGAGAACCACGTCCATCGGCTCCCTGACAAAGAGATCAACGACAACAATCGACTCTTCGTAGAGGGCGCAAGAGCCGCCGGTTTCACCCCGGAGCAATTTCCCGTGAATGTGAAGGGTTGCTTGGGCTCCAGTCTCTGCAACTTGGGGTGTCCCAACGGAGCCAAGCAGGGCACCCACAAGGTTCAGCTTCCGAGGGCTGAAGCTGATGGGGTGGAGGTGGTGACCCGTGCCGACGTGATAGGAATCGGCGATAGGGAGTTGAGGGTTAGGGTGCACTCCAGAGCCAAAGGCGCCATGGGATCCGTATCCGAGTGGGATCCCGGAGAGTATCAGGTAAAGGCGGAGGTTGTGGTCTTGGCAGGAGGGGTGCTGGGTACCCCACCCCTCCTCCTTCACAGCGGGTTCGGTCCCCACCTCCCCAACCTGGGCCACGGATTCACATGCCACCCGGCCTTCATCTTGGTGGCCGAGCACCCGAAGGAGATCACCAACGACGTTGGCCACCCCAAGAGCTTCTTCGTGGATCGGGGAGTCGAGGAAGGGTTCGTCCTCGAGACCTGTATGTACTTCCCATTCGTCACAGCCAAGAACCTTACCGGGTATGGTTCGGACCACGCGACTTTCATGAACGCCTATCCCCGACTTCAGATGATCTTGGTTCTGGCTTGCGACAAAGCGGTGCCGGGGAATCGGGTAGGGTCTGACCGGATGGGGAATCCCACGGTCCACTATACCTTCACGCCGGCGGTCGTGGAGTCTCTGGCCGCGGCTACGAGGTCAGCCGCGAGGATCTTCTTTGCCGCTGGCGCCCAACGGGTTCATGCTCCCCTTGCAGACCCGCCTCGGTTGGAGAGATCGGAAGCCCCCCAGATCGACAAGCGCATTCAGGGTCTGCATTTCCTCCCGGGGACCGTTTCGGTTTCGGCTGCTCATCTAATGGGAGGTGCGGGCATGGGTAGCTCGGCCCGGGATTCGGTAACGGATGCATGGGGGCGGGTCCATGGGCATCCCTGGCTCCGAGTTGCCGATGCCAGCCTCTTCCCTGACTCCCTGGAAATCAACCCGTATCTGACGATCATGGCTTTGGCAGACCGTGTGGCGGAGGGCGTTTTGGAGGACATGTCATGAAGGGTGGGGACCGATGAAGCGGACGGGTGCGGCCCTGGTGGTAAAGGCCCTGGAAGATGAAGGGGTTCCCTTTACTTTCGGGATCCCCGGTACTCACAACATCGAGTTGTACGATGCGTTGGCCGAGTCCGAGACCGTACATGCGGTTCTGGTCACCGATGAACAGAGCGCGTCCTTCATGGCGGATGGCCTGTGGAGGGCCTCCGGGAGACTCGGCTGCGTGAACGTGGTGCCAGGGGCCGGCCTGACCCATGCCATGTCCGGGATCGCAGAAGCCTATATGGACAAGGTCCCTCTCCTGGTTTTGGGATGCGGGATCCGTCGGGATTCAGGGCGGGCCTACCAACTCCACGATGTCGATCAACAGGCCTTGGTTCGACCCCTGGTGAAAGCCTCGTACCTGGTTGAAAGGACCGCTGATCTCTACGGGACCATCAGGGAAGGATGTCGGGTGGCGCGGGAGGGAGTTCCCGGTCCCGTTTTTGTGGAGGTCCCGGCCAATCTTTACTTGGTGAGTGAGACGGTAACTGAGACGGTAACTGAGACGGTGACTGAGACGTTGGGTGAGAGTGGTTTGGAGACCCAGGGGGAGGGCGTTCCTGGCCGGACCGATTCGGCTGCTGCTTCTCAGTCAGCCATGGACATACCCGGCGTCCTGGAACTTCTCCAAAAAGCTAACCGGCCTCTCCTCTACGTGGGGGCTGGTGCGGCTGCGGCCGGGCCGGAGGTCATCCAACTGGCGGAACGGCTGGGAGCCCCGGTCTCCACCACCTTCCAGGGGAAGGGCGTGTTCCCCGAGAGTCATCCGCTTTTCCTTTGGCCTGGCTTTGGTGATGCCGCCCCAAGTTTCGTTCGGAAAGTGGCCTCATCATGCGATGCGGTCCTGGCCATTGGGTGCCGCTTTGCGGAGGTAGGCACGGGCTCCTACGGGCTGGAGATGCCTGGACCGCTGGTGCACGTGGACCTGGACCCGGAAGTTTTTCATCGGAACTACCCGGCCGACGTCACCGTCCAGGCCGACGCCGCTGAGTTCCTGAGAGCGCTTCTGTTGGAGTTGGGTGATTCTTCGTCACAGGATGACGAAGGTCTGACGGATACGATTCGTGCCGGCCACGAATCGGTCTGGGAGGAGTGGCTCGGGGATGTGGGTGGCCCTGGGGTCACCCCTGCCCATCTACTGAAGACCCTTCAGGATCGTCTAGGCCCCGACGCCATCTATACCACCGACAGCGGAAACGGGACTTTCCTGGCCGTCGAGTGCCTCCGGCTGAACGGTCCCGGGAAGTTCCTGGCTCCGGTGGACTTTTCGTGCATGGGATACTCCGTCCCTGCCGTTATCGGTGCAAAATTCGGCAAACCCGATTCTCCGGTAGTGGCTCTGGCCGGCGACGGTGCCTTCCTGATGACGGGTCTGGAGATGCTGACGGCCGCCCGGGAAGGTGTGGGGGTTTTGGTCCTGGTTCTGCGAGATCGGGAGCTCGCCCAGATTGCCCAGTTCCAGGACACCGCCCTGAGCCGAAAGGTGGCCAGTCAGGTGGCCGACTACGACCTGGAAGCGCTGGCCGCCGGAATGGGCGTGGAGTTCCTATCCATGGAATCGGACGAGGATGTTCCGGAGGGGGTGGATCGGGCAGCCCAGGTGGCGGCCTCCGGAAGACCGATCCTGGTCGACGTGAACATCGACTATTCCCGCAAGACGTTCTTCACCAAGGGTGTGGTGAAAACGAATCTCCTGCGACTTCCGTTTAGGGATCAGGCGCGGTTCGTGGGAAGGGCGCTGAAGAGGAAGTTTACGGGCTAAGCCCTTCCTTACACGTTGAACCGAACGCAAACCAGGTCTGCGTCGGAGACGACGTAGTCCTTCCCCTCCACTTGCATGAGTCCCGCCTCCTTCACGGCTTGCTCCGAACCGTGGTCCATGAAGACCGGGAAGGGAATGACCTCCGCTCGGATGAACCCTCGCTCCAGGTCAGAGTGGATCTTTCCCGCGGCCTTCCGGGCGGGGGTCCCACGCCGAATGGTCCATGCCCTCACTTCGTCTTCTCCAACGGTGAAGAAGGAGATGAGGTCAACCAACCCGTAGGCGGTTCGAATGAACCGGGACAGGGCAGGGTCCGAAAAGCCGAGGTCCTCCAGGAAGGCCTTCTGGTCTTCGGGCTCCAGATCTGCAATCTCCGCTTCCACACTGGCCGAAAGAGACATCCCCGCCGCGTTGAGGTCCTCGATACGGTTGGAGAGGTCGGAGGGTAGCTCATCCCCGGCCTTCTCTTCTTCGCGGTTGATTGCCACGAGGAGGGGTTTGTCGGTCAAGAACCCGTACCCGGACAAGGCCGCCCGATTCAACTCATCTTCGGGCAAAGCCCTGAGGGGCCGTTCATCTTCCAGCGTGGCTTTCATCTTCTCGAAAGCCGCAATCTCCTGGGCAGGAGCCTGCTCTTTCCGGGCCCGCTCCAGGCGGCGGTCTACAATGTCCAGGTCCGCCAGCACACATTCGGTGTGAAAGGCCACTACGTCGCCCGTCGGATCGGGGTCGGTGTCCAAGGCTGGATTCGGAAAGTCCCGAACTACCAAACAGAGAGCCTCTTGATCGCGGATCTGCTGCAACATCCTGGGGGAGAGCCCGGTTTTCTCGGCGCCGTGTTCGCCCGGAATGTCAGAGAAACTCATCTCCGCATATGTGGTCTTTTTGGGGGAGAAGATCTGTGAGAGCGAGTCGATACGCTCGTCCGGTACCCGGGCGGTGCCGAGGCGCACCTCACCCCCGAAGCCCACGGGGGCATCCAACCCCGTTAGAGAGTTGAATACCGTGGTCTTTCCGGATCCTGCGAATCCTACCAGCCCAATCTTCATCGTCGAATCGCGTTGATGGTTGCCTTCGGGCGGCCCCAAAAAAATCCCACGCCGCGTACCTGGCGTGGGTCAGTCCACCGGCAGTTCTTGCACGGCGTCTTCCACGGGGGAGAATCTAACTGAAACAAGGGGAATCTGGAACCGGATAGGCGCAGCGACAGCGCCGAAGATTAATGGGGTTACGCAACTGACGGTGCGGCGATAAGATACTTCCCTGTTTCTCCTCACATCAATCCGGAGGATCGCATGATAAGATCACGCCTAAAGCGGTCAGTTGCGTTTCTGATCGTGCTGCTGGCTACGACTGGACCCTGGACGACCTCGGAGGCTCAAGAATTGAGCCTTACCGACCAGGTAATCGAAAGGGTGCTGGACAACGGGCTGACCGTTCTCATGGTGGTCAGGCCACAGACTCCACTCATCCGATCCATTTTGGCCTACAGGGTGGGTGGGGTGAACGAGCGCCCCGGCATCACCGGGATCTCCCACTTCCATGAACACATGATGTTCAAGGGCTCCTATTCCATGGGCGTGAAGCCCGGGATGCTGGAGCGGGATCAGGAGATCATGGCCCAGATCGACGAGGTCATGGCGCTGATCGTCGAGGAAGAGTCGAAGGTCAAGGGGCGGGACGAGCAGAATCTCATCGACTGGAAGGCCCAGGTTTCCGAACTCATCAATCAGCAGCGGGAAGAGACCATGCTGAGTGAGGAACTTTGGGGGGCCTATCAGGAGGCTGGCGGCACCGGGAT
>JBDHMC010000011.1:0-16306 GCA_039656355.1 Gemmatimonadota bacterium
CCGTTTTTCATAAAAAGGTCGGAAACCATGCGACTCATCAGCCTCAAGAATCTCGAGAAATCCTATAAGACCGGCGCAGGGGAGACCTTCGTACTCCGGCGCGTCACCATGGACATCGAATCCGGGGACTTTATCACCATTATGGGTCCCTCCGGTGCCGGGAAGTCCACTCTCCTGTCCATCCTGGGGATGCTGGACGGAGATTGGAGCGGAGAGTTCTATCTCCTCCATGAGGCAGTCCACTCCATGAGACCGAAAGACCGGATCGCGCTCAACCGTGAGTACATAGGCTTTGTCTTCCAGCAGTACCACCTTCTGGACGATCTGACCGTCTACGAGAACCTGGAGATCCCGCTATCCTACCGGAACGTGAAGCGGAAGGAGAGGCAGGCGATCGTTGCCGATTCTTTGGATCGCTTCCAGATGGTTGGGAAGAAGGACCTCTACCCCAACCAACTCTCCGGTGGACAGCAGCAGATGGTAGCGGTGGCCCGGGCGGTCATAGCGGAGCCCAAGGTGGTCCTGGCCGATGAACCTACCGGGAGCCTGCACACATCCCAGGGTAAGATGATCATGGACCTCCTGAAAACCCTGAATGATGAGGGAACTACCATCATCCAGGTGACTCACAACGAAGCCTGGGCGGCCTATGGGAGCCAGATCATCAACCTGCAGGATGGCTGGATGGTGACGTAGACCGTTTCAACCACCACCCCACAAGGAGTAGGGGGAGAAGGGCCGCCATGAGGATGAGGTAGGGATTTCCCAGAAGACCCGGTTCCTGGACTGTGACCTGAAACGCGGTCTCCCCCTCTCCCTCCGGACCTTCCACGCGCACTCGAAGTTCCCAGAGCCCCTCCGACCCCAGGGCGAACTTCGCAGCGTAGTACCTGGGATCTTCCGCCTGCTCTCGGGTGGCAGGATGGCGAACTTCCCCTCCCGTTTCGTCCACTCGCCGCGCCACGACTTCGATCTCCAGTCCTGTAGCTATCCCTCGGCCCCTCTCGAAGGTGACGAGCACCGAGACGTCGATGGAATCGGGAGGGATGGGGGTGGGATCCGTAAATACATTTACTCGGTAGGCCCCCATTGGGATATTGGCTGCTCGGAGCGTTCCTCCATCTGCCTGAAGCCCGTGGGGCACAGCCAACAGGAGATAGGAAAGCACACCGGTCCCGATAAGGGCAGCGGAAAAAAGGGGGCGCCTTCGGGGCATTGTCAGCCTCCCACCAGCGTGCCCCTCATCTCCATGGGCTGGAGGAGGAGCCAGACGCCGGCGGCGGAGAGGAGAACGGCAAGCAGGCCCCAGGGAGCGAAAGCCCGGACAGCTCTGGGCCCCTCACCCACTTCCCGTACGGCTATTCGATAGGAAACGACCAGGGACACCAAAAGGCCAAGCTCCAGAAAGATCAGTTCCAATGGCAGGAGCCAGGATTCGGGGACCATGGGACCCAGACCCCAAGCCGGAACCCCGGCGAAGGAAAGACCGAGGAAGGCCAAGTACTCCTGAGTGACGGGAATGACGGCGAATCCGCCAACCAGGAAATGGTATAGATAGTGGGCGATCCACATCCCGAAACCCACCGGGACCAGGGCGTAACCGTATCGTGTGGCCTCCTGCACGATCGTGCGTCCTGACCCAGAAAGGGCTGACGACGCGGCAGCCACGCCTGCCACCAGCAGGGCCGGGAGGAGGACCATTCCCACCAGGAAGAGGATCCCTACCACCAGTGGCCCTGAGGTGGTTCCCATGGCCCGCCCCATCCAAGCCTCCATGGCGTAGACCGGTGCCACCATCCCGAAGGCGTTCATAAAAGCGGCGAAGGTGAGGAAGAGCGCTAGGGCCGCCAGATCCGGCCGCTGGCTGAAGCGTCCGACACCGGCTCGCTGGGGATCCTCCCAGAGTTCTTTGGCAGGAGCCCGGGTCAGGATTCCCACGTTGTCATGAGGGCAGGCGTGAATGCACTCCATACAGAAGGTGCAGTCCATATTCCCCGTCTTCGTCTCCTGGTAGAGCCAGAGCTCGCACCCGTTCTGAAGGAGTTTCCCGCGCTCGTGGGGGCGTAGGGCCTTGGTTCCCGAGTCCAAGCCTCGAGGAGCCTCGTAACGGCCCACAATGCAGTCCCGCGTACGACAGGAGGCACAGACCTCCGCTTCCCGAATCCCGACCTCCAAAGGCGAGGCCAGGGAGTTGACGAAGTGGAATTGACCGATTGGGCAGACGTGCTTACAAAAGGCTGCTCCCCTAAAGAAGCCGTCGATGACTGATGCGGCTAGGAAGTAAGCGAGGGCCAACCATGCTGTGAGGAAAGGGTTGGACCAGAGGTCGTAGGCTTCATAGGCCCACAAAAAGAGGAATAGGAGAAACAGGGCCAGCCACTTGGTCCGCAGGGCCTTGGGCCAGTGTTTTTGGGCCGGGAAGAGTTTCTTGGCCAGCCGGCGGGGCAACATGAAGGGGCAGGCCATGCAGAAGAGGTTTCCGGCCACCAGGAGGGCCAACGCCACGAACCCTCTCCAATGAACCCAGGGGAGGACGCCAGCCATGTTCTTGGGCGCAAGCCGAGGCCCCCAAAACCCGTCGGCCATCACCACGAGGGCGACGCCAAGGAAGAGGACCTGGAGTAGGCTCCGGGAGTGGCGCCAACGCAGGAAGGGGCCCAAAAGCGGCGCTTTTAATAGGTCCCGGCGGCCCATGCTGGAGGAGACCTCCGTCAAAGGCCGCCCCCCATGGCACCGACCACGTTGGTGGCCTTCTGATTCCGCACCCACCGGCCATCTGGAAGGGTGGCGTGGAGACTCAAGATCCAGTCCCCGGCCATGGTGAATCGGAAGGCTGAGATCCCGTACCTTCCAGGCCCTTCGGCCTGAGCCGTATCGATCACGGGGACCATCCCCGCATGACTCATATTCCCTTCCACGACGATTTCGGCACCGTCAATGGGCCCCCCGGCGGAGTCCTCGAGGGAAATGATGAGGCGGGCAGAGCCTACCGCGGGTGGGGTGGGGGATATGGCCACCTCCAGAACCAGCCCCGTATCCCCCGTCTCGATCTCGCCCCGGCATCCGCCAAGGAGGATGAGAGGGAGAAGGAGAATGGCAGGGGGATGTGGGCGGTTCATCCGATCTCCTCCAAAAGCAGGGCTAGGTCCCGGGCCATCTCCTGGGGCGTTGCGGTGATCGGGAACGTCAACACAATCCGTCCAGATGGATCGAGCACAAAGGTTCGGGCGGTGTGGTCTACCGTGTACTCCGCGCCCTCCCCGTTTCGGGCAAAAAACACTCCGAAGGCGTCGGCCACGGGTCGGATGTCATCTTCGCTCCCAGTCAATCCCAGGAAGGACGGGTGGAATGCACCGAGGTACTGACTGAGTCGCTCCGGGGTGTCCCGGCCAGGATCCACCGAAATAAAGAGAACCTGGACCCTATTACCTCCTTCTTCCATTTCCTGGAAGGCTTGGCTGAGATGGGAGAGGGTGAGGGGACAAACGTCGGGGCAGGATGTATACCCGAAGAAGACCGCCAGAACCTGGGTCCGAAAGTCCGAAGAGCTTATCGGCTCCCCCAAATGGGATATCAGGGTGAAGCTCGGTGCCTGAAGGGGTTCGGGAAGAAAGTATGAGGCTGGCGCCGTGTCCTCTCGCGTGCCCCCAGGTTGAAGAATCCAAATGACCACGGCCAGGCCGAGGAGGACCCCGCTGAGGACCTGAAAAAAGCGCGCCAGGCGATGATGGTTCACGTGGTCCCTCGGATCCCGATGGTTCTGGAGGAGTTAGCCGAACCGGCCCCTGTTGAAGCTAGAGGATCACCCTTTTGTGGTCCACGGCAAGGTGGAACCGGGGGATGACCTTTGAAGGCTGTTGCGCAAGTGGGGTGCGGCCGCGCCCCACTTGCGTAACAGCCTTCAACGGATTTGGCGAATAGCGAATGAAAAAGACCAGGGTTAGCTTTCAACTAGTGGAGGAGCCGGCATTCCCTTTTTCCGGAGCCTGCTGCCATGCGGCCAGCACCCCCAAAGAAGCGTGAGGCCGGAGTGCGGCCTCTACGGGTCCTCCTGGTAGAGGAGGATCCGGACGGGCGTTCGGGGCTTGGGGACGCCATAGCCAAACTCGGCGAAGCCGGGTTGGAGGTGGAGTCGGTCCCTGACCTCAACCAGGCGCTTGGACGCCTCTCCCAGGGGGGTGTCGATCTCATGATTCTGGATCTGGATTTGCCCGACGCCGACGATCCGGGGACTTTTGAAAGGGCCCACGCTTTCGCTCCCGACGTGCCAATTGTGGTAATCACAGCGCTGGAGGACGAAGACATGGCCCTGCGGATGGTGAAGTCCGGGGCACAGGACTACCTGGTGAAAGGGGAAGTGAGCCCGGACCTACTCCTCCGATCTGTCCGCTATGCCGTTGAGCGGCACCGCCTGACATCGGCATTGAGGAGCCTCTCCCTCATCGATGACCTCACCGGGCTGTACAACCGGCGTGGTTTTTCCGATCTGGGTGAGCAACACCTGAGATTGGCCCGGCGTTCGGCGAGGGCAGTGCTATTGGTATATGTGGATTTGGATGATCTGAAGACGATCAACGACACCTTGGGGCATCAGACAGGGGATCGGGCTCTTGTCCGGGTTGCAGACCTCCTGAGGGAGACCTTCCGGCAATCCGATATCATCGCCAGAATCGGGGGTGATGAATTTGCAGTCATGGCCCTTGAGGCTTCAGAGGAGAATGAGGCACATCTTGTCCAGCGCCTGAGGGCGAGGGTACGGGAAGTCAATCAGGAGAATGGTGAACCCTTTGATCTATCCATATCGATTGGTGCGGCTAGATTTTCGGGAGAGGGTGCGACCGGCCTGAGCGATCTGCTCTCCGAGGTCGACGAAGCCATGTATCAAGAGAAATGGTCCAAGAAGAAGGGCACTCCCCAACACACCCTCCCATTCCGAAAACCGACCAGTCCGTGACCACTGAGAATCCCATCCCGCCAGCCAACCACTCATCCGGGGGAACCCCTCCCTCTGGGGGAGAGCCATCTGCTCACTGGATGGTACGGATCGCTAGAAAGGCCGGACTGCTGGCTGATACCCGTGTGGATGTGCCCCCCGACGCTCCGTCCGAGGATGCCTGGAGGACCGTCGCCAGGGCCTCAGGGCTTTCTGAATCCGATCTCTCCGGGGTGGTGGCCGAGTTTTTCCGGATGACCTTGGCGGACTTCTCCGCCGCCGACCCCGACGCCTTTCTCATGGTACCGGAGGAGTTCGCCAGGAAGCACTTGATTTTCCCCCTTTCCGGATCGGAACGGCAACTGGTGGTGGCAACGGCCGATCCTACCGATATCGAGGCTGAACGCGTCATCGGCTTTACCTCCGGACGGCAAGCGGTATTCCAGGTCGCTTCCCCTGGGGAGATCCGAGAAGCACTGGACGAACGGTTCTCACCGGAGAGGGCGGTCGAGGATCTGTTAGGGACCCTGGAGTTGGGGGACGCCGGGGAGGATGCCGTGAGGTTGGTGGAGGAGATGGGCCCCGAGGCCATCAGCGAGGATGACGTCCAAACCACCCCGGTGGTGAAGCTCACGAATCTCATTATTCGGGACGCCATTCTTCAGGGAGCCAGCGATGTACATATCGAACCGGGACGAAAGCTCGGTACGGTTCGGTACAGGGTGGACGGGGTTCTGCGGAAGCACATGGATCTCCCCATGTCGGCATTGAACCGGGTCATCTCCCGGGTGAAGATTCTCTCCCGTCTGGACATCACCGATCGACTGAGGCCCCAGGACGGGAAAGCCCGGGTCCAGGTGGAGAATGGGGCTTACGACCTCCGGGTTTCCACCATTCCAGCAATCGGAGCCGAGAAGTGCGTAATCCGGGTTCTTGATTCCAACAGCTCCACCTCCCTGGAAGACCTGAACGTTCCTCCCGTCGAGTTGGATCGCCTCCGCCAACTCATGACCTACCGAGAGGGAATTGTGGTGGTCACCGGGCCAACAGGCTCGGGGAAAACCTCAACCCTCTATGGTGTCCTGCGAGAGTTGGCCGACGGGAAGGTCAACATCATGACGGTCGAGGATCCCATCGAATATGAGCTCTCCGCCATCACCCAAACCCAGGTGGAGACGAAACAGGGGCTCACCTTCGCGAGAGCTCTCCGATCCATTCTCAGGCAGGACCCCGACGTCATCCTGGTGGGGGAGATTCGGGACCGGGAGACGGCCGAGACCGCGGCCCAGGCCGCAATGACGGGCCACCTGGTCTTGGCCACGGTCCACGCGAATGATGCGGTAAGTGTCGTGCCGCGACTAGTGGATCTCGGCCTCCAGTACAGCACCATTTCCTCAACGCTCCGGGGAGCCCTGGCCCAGAGGCTGATAAGGAAGGTTTGCGTCAGCTGTGCCGAGCCGGTCAGGGGAGAACTTACTCCCGATGAACAGAAGCTGGCCGAGCGGCATGGGGTAGATCCCATCATGAGGGCGGTTGGGTGTCCGGAGTGCGGGTTCTCCGGCTATAGGGGCAGGATTCCGGTGGTGGAGGTCCTAGTCATGGGGCCCCGAATCGCTGCAGGGATCGAAGGCCGAAAGGGTCCGGTCACCCTGAACAAACTTTCGGAGCAGGGTGGAATGCGGCCCATGCATACCGTGGGGCTGGATTGGGTCCGGGACGGGGCCACCACCCTCGTTGAAGTGGAGCGGGTCCTGGGACAAACGCTGGAAGAACTGGAGCTTGTCGAGGAGGAGAAGGGGCCGCCAAAGGTCCTCCTGGTGGATGATGATGAAGATGCCCGGGTTCTCATGCGAACCGTGCTGGAAAAGGAGGGGTTTTAGATTCACGAGGCAGCGGATGGCCGTCATGCCCTCGACGTCCTCAGTTTGGATCCGAATTTCTCGCTTGCGGTCCTGGACCTCGCCATGCCCGTGATGGATGGGAGGGAGCTTCTGAATACCATCCGAGGGTCCGTGGATACCGCCGCCCTGCCCATCCTTATCCGGACCGGATCTGCCGCGTCCTCGGAGGAGGCGGAGATGCTTGATGCAGGGGCCGACGATTTTCTCACCAAATCCGCCGGCGCGGCTCGTTTCGTTGCCAGAGTGAAGGCGATAATCAGGCGCTCGCTTCTCTGAGACCGTTGTCCGCCTAAATTGACACAACCCAATGGGTTTGACAGTTTAAAGGGCTTTCGGAGGTGGGCCTCCGGGCCCCTTTTTTTTCGACTCTGATTCCTCGGCTCGAGCCACATGTTCAAGACCATTCGAGGTCGGTTGATCACCATCTTCATCGTCGTGGCCGTGTCCATCGGCTACTTGTATTCCAACACTAAGTCGAATGGCCGGCCCATAAAGCTCGGGCTGGACCTTCAGGGCGGAATGCACTTGGTGCTGGAGGTGGACGATCCAGACAGGACCTTCACCGACTCAGCCAGGGCGGACCACATTGATCGGGCTGAACGGATTCTTCGGACCCGAATCGATCAGTTCGGCGTTCAGGAGCCCCTCATCCAGAAAGTGGGGAGCGACCGGATCCTCATTGAGCTTCCTGGGATCCAGGACGAAGATCGGGCGAAGGAGCTGATCCAGGCCACAGCCTTCCTGGAGTTCAAGTTGGTCCTCCCCCATTCCGAACTCGAGCCTTCTTTGGCCAGAATGGATCGTGCCGTAGTCTCCGCTCTTGGTGAGGACTCCGTTCTGGCGATGGGGCGGATCGCGGAGGCTCCCTCCGAAACCCAGGATATCGAAGCCATTCTCTTCGGTGGGGCTGACTCAGCCGCCGTTGGGGATTCGGCCCAGGCGCCTGATTCTGCGCAGGCGCCGGGAGAGGAAGCGGCGACGCCCCCCGACTCTGCCAGCGAGCCACCTCCGGGAGCCCAGCTTCGCCCCTTCACGGCAATTCTGAACCAGGGGGATGGGTTGGGCATCTATTTTGTGGCTGAGGCAGATGTAGAGATCGCTCGTCTGTTCCTTGCTCTTCCCGAGGTCCAGGTGGCCATCCCCAGGGACATATCTCTCCAATGGGGTGCGGACCCGATGGGGATCGGGGCTCAAACTTGGCGGAGGCTGTATATCTTGGAGGACCCAGCATTCCTCACGGGCGACTATTTGGAGAGCGCCGTGGCGAACCGGGATCCCCAGTACAATCAACCGTTGGTGAGCTTCCAGTTGAACCGTCAGGGGGGTCGCCGGTTCGCAGACTTCACGGGGCAACACGTCAACGACTTCCTGGCCATCGTCTTGGACGGGGAAGTCATGAGTGCTCCGGTCATCAGGGACCGCATCGGGGCTTCGGGTCAGATAGAACTGAACAACTCTCCCATCGAAGAGGCCCGCGACCTGGCCCTGGTCCTCAGGGCAGGTGCCCTGAACGCTCCCCTGGCCATTATGGAGGAGCGGACGGTGGGTCCATCCCTGGGACAGGATTCTATCGACGCCGGGATCATGGCTGGGATCATTGGCCTGGTCCTGGTCGTGGTCATCATGCTCGGCTACTACCGCATGGCCGGGCTTTTGGCCCTGGCAGCCCTTTCCATCTACGTCGTCCTGGTCATGGGGGGGCTGGCGGCAATCGACGCCACATTGACGGTACCCGGAATTGCCGGATTGATCCTCTCTGTGGGTATGGCAGTGGACGCCAACGTCCTCATTTTCGAACGCATCCGTGAGGAGCTCGTTGCCGGAAGGGCCACTCGGACCGCGGTGGACGAGGGCTTCGGGAATGCCCTCTCTGCCATCGTGGACGCGAATCTGACGACCTTGATCACGGCCCTGATTCTCCTTCAGTTCGGTACGGGACCCGTCAAGGGCTTCGCCGTGACCCTGTCCATTGGTATCGTGGCATCCTTCTTCTCCGCCCTCTTTGTGACTCGGACCCTCTTTCTCCTGTACCTCCATGGGAAAAAGACGGCCGATCCCATTAGCATCTAAGAGCGTTCCATGCGCATCTTCAGCGACGCCCATTATTCGTTCATCGAAAAGCGGAAGTCCGCCTATTTCCTCTCGGGTGCCCTCCTTCTGGCAGCCATTGGCGCCATGATTACCAACGTGGTCCTTATCGGCAGTTGGCAAGACTATGGGGTGGACTTCACCGGTGGCTCCCTCATCCAGGTCCAGTTCGAGGACCCCATGACGGCAGGGGAGCTTCGGGACGCATTGGGTGGGTCCAACGCACCTGCCATCACTCGCTTCGGAGCCGAGAACGAATTCACCATCCGTGCTCCGGTCTTGGAGGACGCGAGCGTTGATGAAGTGAGGCAACAGTTGGAGGAGGACCTCGGCGCCGCCTTCGGTAGCGGGAGTTTCGAGGTGGTCAGGGCCGACCTGGTCGGGGCCAAAGTCGGGGATGAACTCCAGCGGCAGGCCGCTCTTGCCATCATCTTCTCTTTCTTCCTTACCCTGATATATATCGCCTTCCGATTCGAACTCAGGTTCGGAATCGCCGCAATCATTGCCACCGTTCATGACATCCTGCTCACCCTGGGTTTCCTTGCCCTCTTCAGGGTGGAAATCGCCCTACCCACGGTGGCGGCCCTGCTGACCATTGTTGGATACTCCCTGAATGACACCATCGTGGTGTTTGATCGAGTTCGGGAGAACCTGGACAGGAAGGGCGGCCGGAAGGAGGATCAGGAACTGTTGGTAAACCGGTCCATCAACGAAACCCTCCCCCGAACCGTTCTCACGTCAGGGACAACGCTGGCGGTTCTCCTGGCACTGTTCTTACTTGGAGGGGCTGTCCTTCGGGACTTCACAATGGTCCTGATCCTTGGGGTTATCATTGGCACCTACTCCTCAATCTTCGTCGCCTCCCCGGCTCTTCTGGAGATCCAGCAGCGGTGGGGCACCGGAGACGACAAAGAAAAAGAGAGGGCTCGCAGGAGGGGTAAAAGCGCTTCCGTGCCTGTATGACGGTGAGCGGGCCGCCTCTTCATGGGAAGGGGTGGCCCGCCGACCAATCGCCTCCTTGATCGTCCCGAATCCCCCGGGAACCAGCATCAATGCTCGTCGATAGCCACTGCCACCTCACCGATTCCAAGTTCGACGAAGACCGGTCGGAGATCCTCTCTCGGGCTGGGCTGGTGGGGGTAGAGAAGATTCTGGCGATCGCCTCCGATCGGGCCGATGCTGAGCGGGTTGGTACGCTCCTGACTGGCGCCGAGATGGGCCCCGGGGGCCCACAGCTTTGGGGCACGGCTGGTGTGCATCCTCATGAAGCTGAGGCCGCCGGGGAAGGGGATCTGGATGCCATCAGGGAATTGGCTCAGGACCATCCCCGGATCGTAGCCGTGGGGGAGACGGGTTTGGACTTCTTTTATGATCACTCGCCACGTAGCCTCCAGGAGGACCTCTTCCGCAAACATCTAGCGATGGCCGAAGATTTGGATCTGCCCATCGTGGTACATTCGCGAAATGCCGATGAGCTTACGGCCCAGATCCTCAAGGAATGTGGGCGCCGTGTCAGGGGGGTCCTCCACTGCTTCACCGGAGCGGTGGAGTTGATGGAAACAGCGTTGAGCGCAGGTTGGATGGTGTCGTATACCGGGATTATTACTTTCAAGAAGTACGACGCCCAGGCCCTGGTTAGGTCCGTACCCAGAGATCGTCTCATGGTGGAAACGGATGCTCCCTATCTGGCTCCGGTCCCCCATCGAGGCCGGAGGAATGAACCATCCTACGTGGCACAGGTGGCGCAAGGTCTGGCGGCCATTCGGGGTGAGGATCTGGAGGAGGTTGAGGGATACACTTCTGAGAACGCCGTACGCTTTTTTAACCTGAATCCCTGAGAGACTGGCCCCCGGGAAGGGTTTCACCGGGCCCCCGAGGACGTATGCCCCGACGCATTCACATTTTGCCCGATGCCGTGGCGAACCAGATCGCCGCCGGGGAGGTGGTAGAGCGGCCGGCCTCCGTCGTGAAGGAGCTGGCAGAGAACTCGTTGGATGCTGGAGCCAGCGCGATTCAGGTCCTTGTAGAGGGCGGTGGGAAACAACGGATCCGGGTCTCGGACAACGGGGTCGGGATGGGACGAGAGGACGTACTCCTTTCCCTGGACCGCCACGCGACCAGCAAGATCTCGGAAGCCGGGGACCTGGCCCGCATCTCCACCTTCGGGTTTCGCGGCGAAGCGTTGCCCTCCATCGCTGCCGTCTCTCGCCTGACCATCGAAACCAGCGAAGCCGGGGATTCTGTCGGGACCGCTTTGAGGGTGGAAGGTGGGAAGATTCTGTCCGTTCAGGATTTCCCGAGACGCTCGGGCACTACGGTGGAGGTCCGAAACCTTTTCTATAATGCCCCGGCCAGAAGGAAATTCCTGAAGTCCGTATCGGCGGAAACCCGGGCGGTGAGTGAAGCTCTCGTGGGTTTGGCCTTGGCCAACCCTTCGGTGGGATTCTCGCTGACCTCCGGGGATCGGCCGCTCCTCGAGCTTCCGCCTGTGGACGACGTGGCCACGCGAATCTCGGATCTCTGGGGCCGGGAGGAGGCTTCCTCGCTACTGTCCGCCGGCGGGGAAACGGATGGGTTGGGCCTAAGGGGTTTGGTCCAGCGGCCCGATGCGGCCAGCCCCGGTTTTCGACGGGCCTACCTCTTCGTAAACGGCCGACCCTTTAAAAGCCCTTCTCTCCTCCGTGCCGCGGACCGAGGGTATCGGACCACGACGGCTGCGGGACAAAGGCCCTGGCTGTTCCTTTATCTCCAACTCAGGGATGGGACTGTTGATGTAAACGTCCACCCATCCAAATTGGAGGTGAGGTTTCAGCACAGTGGCACGGTGGAGTCTTTTGTGGAAGCCGCCGTGCGGGAGGCCCTGGCCGGGTCGGAGAGTTCCGCCAGCTTGGATTCCCAGCTGACGTCGCCCCGAATGATGGTCAGAGATGCTGGGCCCGCCAGTGAAAAGATGGCAGCCCCTGAGTCCCAGATGGCCCTCTTCCTTTCAGGGACTCCGAATTTGGCTGAGGACGATGCCGCCGGGGTGGTCCCTGATGAGGGGAAGATGCCGGTGGGGACAACGGTCACGGAACGTCCGCGGCTCTGGCAGGTCCATGACACCTACATCCTGGCCGAAACCCGGGAGGGCCTGCTGATTATCGATCAACATTCCGCTCATGAAAGAGTCCTTTTTCAACGCCTGATGGAGGCCTTCCAGAACCAAGGACAAGAGAGCCAGCGGCTTCTCTTCCCCCTCACGCTCCGGCTCTCCCCGGCGGAGGCTAAACAAGTATTGGACCTGAGGGGGATCCTACTCAGGGTTGGCTTCGAGGTGGAGGAGTTCGGCGGTGACACGGTGATTCTCCATTCCGTGCCCAACCTTCATCGGTACTTCAACGCCGCGCGGTGTTTCCATGAGATGATCCAGGAACTTACCGATGGCTCTGACCTGGTGCGCTCAGCGAAGAACCAGCATGAGCGAATCGCCATGACCTTTGCCTGCAAGGGAGCGGTAAAAGCCGGCCAGCGTCTTAGGCAGGAGGAGATGGCCGAGCTATTCGATGGTCTGTTCGCCACCGAGCTCCCCTACCACGACGTCCATGGCCGCCCCACCATCGTCCGGCTGAGTTCGGCCGAGCTGGAGCGGAAGTTCGGCAGACACTAATGCCGCCTCCCCATTTCCTGGCCATTGTGGGCCCGACGGCATCGGGGAAAACAGGATTGTCGTTGAGGGTAGGGGGGCGCCTGGACGGTGAGATCATCTCCATGGATTCCAGGCAGGTCTACCGAGGCATGGATATTGGAACGGGAAAGGTGAGCCTTCAGAAACGTGCCCTTCTTCCCCACCATGGTTTGGATTCACGAGATCCGGACGAGAGGTATTCTGCGGGCCAGTTCGCCAGGGACGCCCGTAGGTGGATTGAAGATATCCGGGGTCGAGGTAGAGTTCCCATGTGGGTTGGGGGCACTGGGTTTTTCCTGAGGGCTCTGACACAGCCCATGTTCAAGGAGCCGGATTTGGACCAGGGAAGGCTAGGCTCTCTCCGGGCTTTCCTCAACCAACTCCCTCCAGAGAGACTGTCCGAGTTCGTAGGAACACTGGACCCGGAGAGGGAGTTTGTAGCGGGAGGTGGCCGACAACGGGCCACCCGAACGGTGGAGATGGCCCTCCTTACCGGTCGGCCTCTTTCTTGGTGGCATGGGGTATGCGAGCCGTCGGAGGATCCTATGGAAGGCCTCATCGTCCTTCTTGATCCCCCGAGAGACCTCCTCTACGAAAAGATCAATCGAAGGGTGAGCCTCATGATTGAAGATGGGTTGGTGGAGGAGGTGGAGGGGCTCCTTAGGGCCGGATACGATTCCCAGGACCCGGGAATGACGGGTGCGGGATACCGGGAGATCATCAGCCACCTCCGAGGGGTTCTCACGCTTGAGGATGCCATGGAGGAGATTCGACGCTCCCATCGGAAATATGCCCGGCGCCAGATTACCTGGTACAGGCATCAACTTCCCCGGGGGACGGTGGTGGTGGACGGTGCTGGAAGCGAAGGTGAGATAGTGGAGAAAGTATTGGCCGAGTGGGCGATAGCCGAGGGAGGGGAAGTGGCATGAAAATCGGGATCACCTGTTATCCCACCTATGGGGGGTCTGGGGCCGTAGCCACCGAACTGGGGCTGGATCTGGCTGACCGGGGCCACGAGGTCCACTTCATCTCTTACGCTCAACCGTTCCGCTTGGATCACTTCCGGGAGGGCATTTTCTTTCACGAAGTGGAGATGGATCAATACCCCCTCTTCGAACATCCGCCGTACTCCTTGGCGCTGGCCGTGGCCATCCATGACACGGCCAAGAACCAGGGCTTGGACCTGATCCACGTCCATTACGCCATCCCCCATGCCACGTCGGCCTGGGTGGCGGAGGAGATGCTCAAGGGTGAGCGTGATCTCAAGATCGTTACCACCCTTCACGGGACGGATATCACCCTGGTGGGGCTCCACCCTTCGTTCAAAGCCATCACTCAATTCTCAATTCACCGGTCCCATGGTCTTACCGCGGTCTCGGAGTTCCTGAAGGACCGGACCGTGGAGGATTTCGGTGTTCCGGCGGATCGGATACGGGTGATCCCCAACTTCGTGGATCCTCGGATCTTCAGGCGGGACAAGGAGCCCTGTCACAGAGCTACGCTGGCCCCCAAGGGCGAGAAGATCCTGATGCACATCTCCAACTTTAGGCCGGTAAAGCGGATCCCGGACGTAGTTGAGGTTTTCGCCGGGATTCACCGTGAGGTTCCGTCCCGTCTGATTCTGGTGGGGGACGGCCCTGAACGGCCAAGGGCTATGGACAAGGCCGAAGAACTCGGTGTGATCGACCAGGTCCTTTTCCTGGGAAAACACCAGTCCGTAGACGAATTGTTGTCTTGTGCCGACCTCTTTCTGCTCCCGAGCAAGAACGAATCCTTTGGCTTGGCGGCCCTGGAGGCGCTGGCCAGTGGCACACCGGTTATCGCTTCGGATATGGGGGGGCTCCCCGAGGTGGTGGTCCACGGCGAAACCGGGTTCCTCTTCCCGATGGGCGCGGTCGAGGACATGGCGGAAGCCGGAATCTCTCTCCTGAAGGACCCGGAGCTCTGGACCCGTTTCAGTGACGCTGCCCGGGCAGATTCCGTTGAGCGGTTCTCAAACGACCGGATTATCCCCCTTTATGAAGGGTTGTACCGAGACGTGGTGAATGGGGACTTCGGAGGTGAGTGACGATCGGCGGCCGACCCCTTGAATCTCTTTGACGCCTTTCTCCTTGGGCTGATCCAAGGAATCACGGAGTTCCTCCCGGTATCCAGCTCCGGCCATCTGGTCATGGGCCAGACCCTCCTGGATATTCAGATTCCGGGTGTGGCGTTCGAGGTGGCCGTCCATGTGGCTACCCTCTTTTCCGTTCTCCTGGTGTTCAGGAAGCGGGTGGCCGACCTGGTGATGGGAGCCATCAGGTTAGACCCAGAATCATGGCGGTATCTGGGCCTTCTTGCCGTGGCGACGCTTCCTGCCGTGGTCGTGGGATTGGGAGCTCGGGATCTCATGGAGGGGCTTTTTGATGTACCGGAGGTGGCAGCGGTGGCCCTTCTGGTCACTGGGGGTTTTCTCTGGACGGCCCGGGGAGCCATGGCCAGGGACCCAAAAGGGAAACCAGGCCTGCGAACAGCAATTCTCATGGGGCTGGCCCAGGCTTTCGCCATCATCCCTGGGATCTCCAGGTCGGGGGCCACCGTGGTTGCAGGCCTCTGGCTGGGTGTGGAGGCGGAGGAGGCCGCGACCTTTTCCTTCCTCATGGCCGTTCCAGCCATTCTCGGAGCGGCGGTACTCCAGTTTCCGGAACTTGGCGTCGACGTCGGAGGGCCGGCTGCGGGTCCGCTGATCCTGGGAAGTTCTGTGGCGGCGGTAGCGGGTGTCCTGGCCATCTGGGCTTTTGTGGCCATGCTGAGACGGAAGTCCTTCCACCGCTTCGGGCCGTATTGCTGGGGTGTGGGCGGACTATTCCTCCTTTACCTCCTCATGAGGGGCTAGAAATGGCCGAATGTCTAAACTGACCACGCTGGATCACCTGATCGACCTGGCTCTTGCTGAGGATGTGGGTTCGGGTGACTGGACCACCGAGTGGACGGTAGGTTCAGAGGTTTCCGGAAGCGCGGTCATCATCGCCAAGGAACCTATAGTGGTATCCGGCGTTGAAGCAGCTTCAAAAGTGTTCCAGCGGGTGGAGCCAAGCCTTCAGGTGGCAACAGAAGCCGCAGATGGTGATGAGCTCGCTGGTGGAGACCAGCTTCTTCGGATTGAGGGATCCCTGCGTGGAATCCTCACGGGGGAACGTGTTGCCCTCAATTTCCTCGGTCGCCTCTCAGGGGTGGCCACTCTCACCCGCAGGTACGTTGATGCCGTGGAGGGTACGGGAGCCCGGATTCTGGATACGCGGAAGACCACCCCAGGGTGGCGGGTTCTGGAAAAATCGGCGGTTAGGGCAGGGGGGGGCGAAAACCATCGAATGGGACTCCACGACATGGTTCTGGTGAAGGACAACCACCTGGTTGCCGCGGGAGGGGTGAAAGCCGCAGTCGACCGCATACGCAGCCGAAACGGTGCGGGACTTCTCCTCGAGGTGGAAGTGACCACCCTCCCGGAGCTGGAGGACCTCCTGTCACTCGGAGTCGACAGGGTTCTCCTGGACAACATGAGTTTGGAGACTTTGACGGCTGCTGTGGACATGGTTCATGCCTTGGGGGAGGAGCGACCGCTGGTGGAGGCTTCAGGGAAGATGAGCTTGGATTCTGTGCGATATGTGGCCGAGATTGGCGTGGATTTCATCAGTGTGGGAGCCCTCACCCACTCGGCAACCGGGGTGGATCTCTCTTTAA
>JBDHMC010000012.1:0-15719 GCA_039656355.1 Gemmatimonadota bacterium
CCGCCATGGAAGCAACCGGACGATCATGGATTCCGCAGGGTACGATTGTGGAGAAGAAAGAGAGATCCGGATCCACGTTCAGTGCAAATCCGTGTGAAGTTATCCACCCCGAGGATACCCGGACGCCGATAGCAGCCACCTTCCCCTCCGGGGACCAGACGCCTGTGAGGCCCTCTACTCTCGAAGCTGAAACCCCGAAAAAAAACAGAGTCTGAAGGAGGACTTCCTCCAAGTCCCTGAGATATCGGTGCAGGTCTCTCCGGTCGGGATCGAGGGCAAGGATGGGATAACCCACCAACTGCCCGGGCCCGTGGTAGGTGACATCCCCTCCCCTCCCGACCTGGAAAAGCTGAATCCCCCGGTTCCTTCGTTCCTCATCGGAGAGCAGGATGTGGTCCCCTTGGGAGGAGGTCCCGAGGGTGATGACATGGGGATGTTCCACCAGGAGGAGTTGGTCTGGTATCTCCCCGGCCCGCCTCCGCGTCACCAGCTCTGTTTGGAGATCCTGAGCCTCTTCGTAGGGGATCCGACCAAGCCTTCGAACCTCAATGGACGGGAGCTTCTCCTCAGGCATCCTCCGGAAAACTCTCCATGAGTTCCTTGAGGCGTGCAAGGAATCGGGCCGCATCGGCTCCGTCCACCATTCGGTGGTCGTAACCCAGGGAGAACATGGATCGCTTTCGGATCGCCATCGAATCAGTTCCAGTGTCCGGGTCCTCTACGACCACCACCCGCTTTTCGATAGCGCCGGTACCGAGGATCCCATTGGTCCCCTTCGGGATGATGGGCATCCCTACCAGTGTCCCCAACACTCCTGGGTTGGTGATTGAGAAGGTTGCCCCTTGGATCTCTTCGGGGTTGAGGCGTCGACTCCTTGCCCGCTCAGCCAAATCGACGATCCGCTTTCCGATACCCACCAGGCTCAACTCATCTGCGTCATGGATGACCGGCACGATGAGCCCCGGGTCCAGGTCCACAGCCACTCCCACGTTCACATTCCCCCGAAAAATGAGGTTATTCCCGGAGATGGTCCCGTTCAGCATGGGGAACTCGCGAAGAACCCGTGAGCACGCCCAGACTACGAAGGCTGTAAAGGAGACTTTCGTTCGCTGCTCAGCCCAGCGTGCCTTGTTGACCTTCCGGATAAGATCGATCCGAGTGAAGTCTATCTCGATGAATGAGTGAACATGGGGAGAGACGCGTTTGGCCAAGACCATGTGCTCTGCCGTGAGTCGGCGAATCTTGTCCATGGCTTCGACACGATCCTGCGATCGGACCGGAAACTCAGGATGCCGGACCTGACCATAAAAGGTCTTCCAGAACTCTGAGGGGGTCTCCAAGGGCACCGGTGGAACGCCAGCAACGGCGGGAACGGGAGCTAGAGGCGGTTCGGGGACCCTCTGAGGTTCCTCCTCCTTCTCCACCACACCTCCACCATCAATGAAGGCCATGATGTCTTCCTTGGTGACCCTTCCGGCATGCCCGGTTCCTGCGACCTGGCCGAGATCGATGCCGTGCTCTTCGGCAATTTTCCGCACCACAGGCGTGGACCGAGTCCGAAGTCGGTCCTCGGCGGTCTCGGACTCCTGTTCCAGGGGGGAATCCGGTGGAGCGGTGGGAGAAGCCCCTTCCTCCACAGGCTCAGGGACCTCCAAGGTTGACGGCGCCTCATCGGATGAAGCTACCTGGCCAGGGGCCTCCGACCCGGAGGCATCCGCATCGGGACCCTCACCCGAGACGGCACCCGCGACCGCATCGGGGTCGATGAAGGCTACGGTGGTCCCTACCTCCACGGTTTCCCCCTCACCCACCAGAACCTCGACCAGCATCCCCTCTGCGGGAGATGGGATCTCGGCATCAACCTTGTCGGTGGAGATTTCGAGAATGGCCTCATCTCGTTGAACCATCTCCCCGACCTGCTTCAACCATTTGGACACCGTGCCCTCGGCGATGGACTCCCCCATCTGGGGCATGGGCACCTCAATCCGCGCCACCTTATTCTCTCCCGCTACGGTTTTTCCGATCCAGAAACGTTCATTTTAGAACAGGGCCCGCCCTTCGCAAGCCGAGGTCCAAGGGCACTCCTCCCACACCCATTTCCCTGGACCCGGACAGAAGGCTTTGCATTGGACCCCGATGGGACCCCGGAAGATCCGGGGATTCGGCGAGTCCATCCCTGGCATCGGCCAGAAGGTGAAGGGAAGAGAGTCGTGGTGGCCCCGGTTGGACGAAGTTTCCGGCCACCCCTCGGTGTTTGGAGAAGAAGGCTTCGGAGGAAGGCCTCGCTGTAGATCCTACTTCAGCTGCCTCCGGGACCTCCCTCGGTCGATCCGGGTGCTGGCGGGTCCCCACCGGTTTCACCTGTTTCAGCACCTGTCTCACCGGTTCCAGCACCGGTCTCACCGGCAGGACCGGGCAAGGTCGGAAGAATGGGGGTTGGGGTAGACTGCTGCACGTTGTCCAGGAGGACGGACTGAGGCTGCAGGGCCCGGGAAGACAGGATGGAGAGAACCAGGGCCAGGACCATGAAGGTCCCCCCGGCAATCCACGTAGCCCGGGTCAGGACAGTGGTGGCCTGACGGCCCCCCAGGATGCCCTCGGTGGCAGCGGCTCCACCACCCATGGCGGCGAGCCCGCCCCCCTTCCCCGATTGGAGAAGGACGACGACTCCCAAGAACAATCCGTCGAGCACCAGAAGAGCCAGCAAAAAAGAGTACATCACCTCAGTCCCTTTGGAGTGTGGCACAGCATGTAAAAATCTCGGCACGAGGGAACCATGTCAACGGGGTGCGGCTCGCCCCACTTGCGCAGAGGCTCCTTAGCTCACCGCACCGGCCTCGGCGATCCTGGAAAAGGAGGCGGGATCAAGGCTGGCTCCCCCCACGAGAACACCACCCACATGCGAGGCTTGAAGAAGTTCGGAGGCGTTTTCTGGCTTTACGCTACCGCCGTAAAGGATGGGAATTCCCTCACCTCGATTTCCCCCCAGGGTTTCGACCAGACGGGCCCGCAAGATGGAATGTGCCTGAGAGGCATCTTCCGGAGTGGCGGTTTCACCCGTCCCGATGGCCCAAACCGGTTCGTATGCCAGGAGGACGCCAGAACCATCAGGTTCGGACAGGGCCGGGAGAACCGCATCCAGTTGACCCAGAATCACTTCCTCCAAACGACCCGCCTTTCGCTCTTCCAGTTTCTCGCCCACACAGATCACGGGCACCAAACCCGCCGACAGAGCCGCACCAACCTTCAGCGCGACCTCGTCGTCGGTCTCTCCAAAGACATGGCGACGCTCCGAATGCCCGATGAGAGTGTGGGTGGCCCCCGCGGCCCGGGCCATGTGGGCCGAGATCTCCCCCGTGAATGCTCCAGAAGTTTCCCAATGAATATTCTGAACCCCCACTCCGATCTCCGGGTCTCTCGGAAGCGCCACCAGAGCTGCGAAAAGGGAGACAAAAGAGGGAAACAGCAGGATAGAGGGGGCCCCCTCTCGGGGGAATTCGGGTCGGAAATTCTGAAAGAACTCCCGGACCTCATCGGGATCCAGATTCATTTTCCAGTTTCCAGCGATGACGGGTCCGGCCCTCATGATTCGCCCCCTTCTCTCGTGTCCAGTGCGGCAACTCCCGGGAGAACCGATCCGGAAAGAAACTCCAGGGAAGCGCCTCCGCCGGTAGAGACATGTGTAAGACGATGAGCTACCTGCGCCTGCTCCGCCGCCGATGCAGAGTCCCCACCGCCCACCACTGTCGTTCCTCCCTCGTCCGACACGGAAGCTACCGCACAGGCCACAGCTATGGTGCCCCCGGCAAAGGGAGGCAGCTCGAAAACCCCCATGGGACCATTCCACACTACCGTCCCGGCACCTTTCAGGGCCACCGCGAAGAGCTCCCGACTCCGAGTCCCTATGTCCCCGATTTTTTCGCCGGCCTCCACGGCCGATCTTTCGACCTCCCGGGTTACGGCCTCCTCCGAGAGTTCAGGTGCCACCACACAGTCGACGGGTAGGAGGATCTTGTCCCTTGCCTCTTCAAGAATGCTCCTGGCAAGACCCACACGGTCATCCTCCACAAGGGAGTCTCCCGTCTCCAGGCCTAGGGCCCTAAAAAAAGTGTTTGCCATGGCTCCTCCAACGAGGAGCTTGTCCACTTTGGGAAGGAGAGCCCGGATTACATCGATTTTCCCAGAGATTTTTGCCCCTCCAAGGATCGCCACGAACGGCCGGGCTGGGGATTCGAGAGCCATCCTCAAGTAGACCAGTTCCTTTTCCATGAGGAAGCCGGCAACGGCCTCCTTCCCCCGTCTTCGCAGTACTTCCGGGACCCCCACCGTGGAAGCGTGCGCCCGGTGAGCAGTCCCGAACGCATCGTTGACGTACATGTCCCCGAGGTCCGCGAGAGCATTGGAAAGCCCCGGGTCGTTCTTCTTCTCTCCCTCATGAAACCGTGTGTTCTCGAGCAGAAGAAGCTCGCCATCGGCCAGACCTTCAACGGCTTCTTCGGCCTCGGGGCCAACCAATTCAGGACAGAAACGGACACTGAAGTCCAAAAGGGTCGAGAGATGTTCCGCCACGGGCCGAAGGGAAAAAGCGGGATCCCTCCCACCTTTGGGTCGGCCCAGGTGGGAGGTTACCACAAGACGCCCCCCCCGTTCCAGAAGGTAGGTAAGGGTGGGAAGGGCCCTCACGATCCGGGTGTCATCGGTAATCCGGCCTGTGGAATCCAATGGAACGTTGAAGTCCACCCGGACCAAAATGCAGCTTCCAGAGATCCGCTGGTCCGGAAGATCGGCAACCGTCTTGGCTGGCATGTAGGATCACTCCACGTGGTGGGTTGGGAGGCCATGGCAAGCAGACGAAGAAAGTAAAGAAGCCCCTCCGGCCTCACAACGGGAGACCGGAGGGGCTTGGCCCCCGGGGGACCGGAAGATTTACATGCCGGAGCCCGTGGTATCCAGGCCGATTATCCCCGCCCCGGTGAGGGCGTAGAAATGCACCCCTAACGAAACCCAAGTGCCCACCGGCACGCCATCCCGGGTCGAGGGGTGAAACCTGAGGTCCCGAGCGGCCCGCATCGCTGCATAGTCCAGCCGCTGATCTCCGGAACTTTGACGTAAATTGATGTTTTCAGGTATCCCCTGGTCATCCACCCAGAACTCAAGCCTCACCGCACCCTCGATTCCGGCCTCCTGGAGCTCCAGAGGGTAATGGGAGGCGATCAGGGTCCCGGCGTTCTGCCGGTCAATGAGTTCCGGGAAAGTTATCTCTACAACGGGAAACGTTGGTAGCTCAAGATTGGACGTCTCGACCTCTTCGGAGGCATCCACCGGGGATACCACCAGCTCAGTCCTCGGCTCCGGCGGAGCAGGAGCCGGCTCCTGAACCTGGATCTCCGGTAGCTGAACATTCGGTACCGGATCTGGCGTAAAGAGATCTCCGACCCCCTCGGTTACGGTCCGAACGAACTGGAAGACAGCCGCTCGGGCCGAAGGAACCGACAGGCCCCCGATCATCAGCGCCGCGAGAGCTGCAGCCATTAGAGTCCGGACCCAAAGACGAGGCCTTCGGGAACCACGCATTTCCCGGGTCTGCCACGCCTGGAGGAGCTCTCCTTCGAGCTCGGGCCCGAAGGACGGTCGTTCCTCGATACGGATCCCAGACAGTTCCCCGTCCAGGCCTTTCAGATCCGCTGGCAGCGTCGCCCGGAAATCCGCGTCGTGAGGATCGTTCGGATTTGTCATCTACGTTTATCCCTCATTCCCTTCCCTGTTTTTCTACTACTGCTTTGAGTCGGGCCAACGCCCGGTGAAGTCGAACAGCGACTGCATTCCCAGAGACCTTCAACGCATCGGCGATCTCCTGGTTCCCTAACCCCGCTCCGTATCGGAGGGAGAGTATCTCCTGGTCGGCCGGGCTTAGCTCCCGGCTTGAATTTAATAGCGTCTCGATGCGCTCCTCCCGGAGAACCCGTTCCTCCTGGGTCGGGACATCGGAAACCAAGTCAGGCACCCGATCCAAAGAGACATGGAGAGATGACCGCCTCTTCAAGAAACGAAGATGGTCGGTTACGGCGTTTCGTGCGATCCTCAGAAGCCATGTCTTTGGGGACGCCCGACGGGGATCGTATCGATCCAAGGCCCGAAGAGCCTTCATGAAGACCTGAGACGTGACATCCTCGGCCGCCTCCCGGTTGGCGAGACGGAACCGCACGTACCGGTATACAGTGGGCTGATAGTCCCGGAACCATTGAGAAAAGTCCGGGGGCAGCTCAGAATCGATCCGGTCTTCGGCTCTCATGCCAGAAGAAATTGTCACTCTTTCCTTGGTTATCATCACAGCTTTATACGTAATCCCCTGGCGGGGCTTACATCCGTGTCGTTGATCTCCGAGCCTGAGTCCCCGCCCGTGAAGCTTGGCTCAGCCCCGGTGGGGCACCTTTTCACCCCCGGCTGCCCAAGTGGGGTGCGACCCTCCCTAAAGGCGATCCCCTACGTACTTGACCAGATCCACCACTCGTTCCGAGTACCCCCACTCGTTGTCATACCACGCGAGGACTTTCACCATGTTTCCCCCCATGACAGCGGTGCTCAACGCATCCACGATGGAGCTCGCCCGGTGGCCCGTGTAGTCAATGGAGACCAGTGGTTCTTCGGAGACGTGGAGGATCCCGTTCATGGGCCCTGCAGCCGCGGAACGGAAAGCATCATTCACGGCCTCGGCCGAGGTTTCCTGCTCCGCTTCCACGGTGAGGTCCACTAGGGACACATCTGGCGTAGGCACCCTGATGGCCATGCCATCGATCTTCCCTTCGACCTCTGGAATGACCAAAGCTGTGGCTCGGGCCGCACCGGTGGTGGTGGGGATAATGGACAGGGCCCCGGCCCTACCCCTCCGAAGGTCCTTGTGGGGCATGTCCAGCATGACCTGCCCGTTGGTGTAGGCGTGGATGGTTGTCATCAGTCCCTTCCGGATCCCGAAGGAGTCCAGGAGAGTCTTCACCACCGGAGCCAGGCAATTCGTCGTGCAGGACGCGTTGGAGATGACGTGGTGGTTGTCCGGGTCGTACTTGTCCTGGTTCACCCCTAGGACAATGGTGATGTCCTCATTCTTCCCAGGAGCACTGATGATGACCTTCTTCGCACCAGCCTCCAGATGCTTCGCCGCCCCGTCACGGTCCCTGAAAACCCCCGTGGACTCGACAACCACATCGACACCCAGCTCCTTCCAGGGGAGCCTTGATGGATCCCTTTCGGAGAAGACCTTCATCTCATCCCCGTCCACCATCAGCCCTGAGTCGGATGCCTCTACCGTCCCAGGATATTTTCGGTGAACGGAGTCGTACTTGAGAAGATGGGCCAGGGTCTTGTTGTCAGTGAGATCGTTGACAGCCACAAAATCCAAATCCGTCCGACCCGCCTGCTTGGCGGCCCGGAGGACTAGACGCCCGATACGTCCGAAACCATTGATGGCAACTCGCAGGGCCATGAATTCTATCTCCTCAACTCTCTTGGGTTGGTGGTGCTTTCTGCTTCAGTCGGTTCCACTCTCAAACAGAAGGAGCGCGACGCCCCTCAATCCCAAAGGGGAGCGCTCGCGCGAAGGTCAACAGGTGAACGGATTCTACCCCCTTCCCCCCCAAGGCCAGGGCCGCTGATAAAGCGGTGGCTCCAGTGGTGAGCACGTCGTCTACCAGGATAACCCTCAGTCCCTGAATTCGGGAGCATGAAGAGGGAATGACGCGAAAGGCCCCCTGGACGTTGGATCGCCTCTCCCGGGGCCCCGACCTCACCTGGGTCCCTCCCTTGGGACGCTCCAGGACTTCCACTATAGGAGTCCCAAGCTCTCGGGCCACAACCTCTGCAAGGACCCTGGCCTGGTTGTACCCGCGCAGTCGGCGACGTCGCGATGTGGTGGGGACCGGGATCACCAAAGACTCGCTGGCCACCGGTGGGCACACGGCGGCTATACGGCGGCCCATCAGCTCCCCCAGGAGACTCCAACCGCTGTACTTCAGAGCATGGACCAGAGCATCGGCAGGAGGCTCCATAACCACCGCTGCGCGGGCGGAGACCAGGATCTCTGGCCAGTCGGCGCACTCCAGGCAGGTCGCACCAGCCGGTTGCCCGGTGCCTTGCGGAACATCACAGCGGGGGCAGCGGGGAGGCGGCGGAGCTCGAAGGAGGGTCCGGCATCGCGCGCAGACGGGGTCTTGGGGTTCCTCAGGGGGGAGTCGGTCCCCGCATCCCAAGCACCCGCGGGGCAGAAGGAGGTCGAGAAAATCCGCGACGAGCGATGAGGGCTTCAAGAACCTGTGGGTTTTTGAAGAGAGGCCCTCATGACCTCCAGGGATGGTCTTTGGCCCCACCATCTCTCGAATGAAACGGCACCCTGTTGGACCAGCATCTCCATGCCATCCGTGGCTCGAATCCCCAGGTCCCGGGCCGCCTCGACGAAGGGTGTGGGTTGCGGTAGATAAACCACGTCCATGACAGCCCCGGCGCGGTTGAGCCGGTGGAGATCCAATGGCAGGGGATCGTCGGCCCCCAGCCCCAGGCGGGTGGTATTGACGACCAGGTCGTAACTCTGGCCGTCCACTTCGCCGGAATCGTCGAGAACACGGACCCGTTCCCCCCCGATCCGCCGGGCTACTACCCGGGCACGATCCCGGGTGCGATTGAGGATCTGAACCTCCTGCACTCCTCCATCCATGAGGGCAACAAGACAGGCACGAGCAGCGCCTCCAGCCCCCAACACAAGAACCTTTTTCCCTTCGGGTGGCCCTCCCAGGAATACCTCCAGAGCCCGGGAGAACCCTTCGACATCGGTGTTGTCACCGTGGATTTTCCCGTCCTCGAACCAAAACGTGTTACAGGCCCCGGTTCTCTTCACGGCTGGGGAACGGACATCCACCACCGTTGCGGCCTTCTCCTTGTGCGGGAGGGTGATGTTCCCACCCCCTCCACTCATGGCCAACCCCCGAACGAACCCCACCATCTCTTCCCACCCGGCCTGGAGAGCGACGTAGACACCGTCGAGCCCCAGATCTTTCATGGCCGCGTTTTGGATAGTCGGAGAGGAGGAGTGGGACACTGGCTCCCCGATCAGCGCGAACACCCGGGTCCGGGCTGTGATCTCCGATATCATCGTCCACTTCCCCCCACCAGCCGTTTCATCGCCAACTCCACGTACTTCTCCAGGGTTAAGAAGGTCTCTTCGTAGACCTCGTCGGGTTCCCCGAACGGATCGGGTACGGCAAGATGGTCTCCCTCGCCATCAACGCCATCCAGCTTTTCATCCGTCGCAAAGGCTCCCAGGAGGACAGCCTTATCCTCGGCCCCAAGAGCCCTGAGACCGTATAAATGGCCCGGGCTCATGGCGAAGATCAAATCGGCCCATTCCACGACCTCCTTCGATAGGACGGAGGAGGAGTGCTCGTCCAAGGAAAGACCGTGCCGCCGAGCAGCTCTGAGAGCTCCCCCACTAGCCCCCAAGCCCGGCCGCGTGTGTGTCCCAGCCGACCGGGTTTCAACCGTGAGACTGCCCAACTCCGATGCGACCCGACTGGAAAGAACCTCAGCAAGCGGACTTCTGCAAGTATTCCCGCTACAGACGAAGAGAAGCCGGATCGGAGGTCCACGAAGATCTGGGTCAGGACGGTTCATGGATCTCCGGAAGGACACAGCGGAGGCGGTTCACGGGAATCGCTCCCACCCGGCGGACCACAGGCAAGGGTCCCGTGCAGTCGATAATCGTGGAGGGATCCGAGGGAAGGAGGGGGCCTCCATCCAGGACCCACAGTCCACCCCCTGCACCCAGTCCCCGAGTCGTTTCGGATGCCTGCTCTGCGGTAAGGGCTGGGAGACCTCCAGGGATATTGGCGCTGGTTGAAACCATAGGGCGTCCCAAAGTCGTCACCACAGCCTTGGCCAGTGGGTGGGGACTGACCCGAATGGCCACCCCGCCGTCTGAATTCCGGACGCCCTCCGGGAACCTCCCCGTAGGATCCAGGAGGATCAGAGTCAGCGCACCCGGCCAGAATACCTCAGCAAAATCCAGGGCCTCGGGTACCCAGCTTAGCTCAGGGACGGAATCGACCCCGGGAATGAGGAGGAGAAAGGGTTTCTCCGGCCCCCGGCCCTTGAGCCTTTGGAGCTCACGCATCGGGGACACCTCCGGGATGCACCCGAACCCGTAGACAGTCTCGGTGGGCATGGCGACGAGGCCGCCCTCCTCCAAATGTGCGACTACGAGGTCCAGGACGGCCGGATCAGGCTCAGTCCATCTCATATCAACGAGTCGGGGTTCCACTATCCAGCTTCCTCGCGGAGGAAGGCCTCGGCCAAGGGCAGATCCTCCGGACGCGTAATCTTCAGGTTGAAGGCGCTTCCCCTCACCATCATCACTTCTCCTCCGATCCGCTCCACCAACGCTGAGTCATCCGTATCGGAGATACCCGCCAATCCTGCTTCTTCGTAGGCTTTGACTATGACCTCCCTGGAGAAGACCTGTGGCGTCTGAGCATGCCAAATCTCGTCTCGAGTCAGCGTGGCCACGATCCTCTCGGCCTTGTTCACCCGCTTGAGGGTATCCACTGCCGGCCAGCCAGCCACCGTCCCCAAAGTCCCACGAACACCCTGAATACACCGGTCGATGATGGCTTTGGTCACCAAAGGACGCGCCGCATCGTGCACCGCCACCAGGTCCACCCCTCCTGGAAGCGCCTTTATTGCCGCCCAAACCGACTCTCCCCGGGAAGCCCCACCCCGTACCAGGAGGATCTTGGAACCGAGTTCCTCGAGCCACTGGGGTGGGTCGAGGAAGGCTTCTTCTCCAAGGGCGATGGCTACGGCCTGGACCTGAGGATGTGCAAGGAAGGGCCGGACAGCGTGGAGAAGGATGGGCTCACCACAAACCTCCAGGAAGGGTTTCAGGATCCCTCCCATGCGGGTACCCGTCCCAGCGGCGGGTATGGCCACCCCGACGGTAGGAACTTCCCGAGCCTTTTCTCGCTCCGGATTGCTCAATCCCGATCTGCCGTCCTTAGAAAGGGTCGTTCTGAACGGGGCCCGCACCGACGCCCTCCAGCTCCTTGGCCGAGACGGAGTCGAAGCGCGTATAGGCCTTATGGAAGAAGAGGTCTATCGATCCGGTGGGTCCGTTTCGTTGCTTGGCTATGGCCAGCTCAGACTTCCCTTCCAGGGAATTCCCGTCCTTGTCCACCGGGCCAAGGTAGTATTCGGGTCGGTACAAGAACATGACCAAATCGGCATCCTGCTCGATAGAACCGGAGTCCCTCAAGTCCGAGAGCTGCGGCCTTCGATCGGTTCGCTGCTCTGGCGCCCGGCTCAGCTGACTGAGGGCCACCACCGGCACCTCCAGCTCGCGGGCCAGAGCCTTCAGTCCACGGGAGATCTCACTCACCTCTTGGACACGGCTCTCGGTCCGGGCATGACCGGCCATGAGCTGCATGTAGTCGATGACGAGCATACCCAGTTCGGTCTCGGCCTTGAGCCGCCTGGCTTTGGCCCGCATCTCCAGAACGGTGGCACCAGGAGAGTCGTCAATCCATATGGGAGCAGTGTTCAGATGCCCGGCAGCCGCCGCCAAGCGCTGGTACTCGTCTGCATTCAGCTGCCCCCGGCGCAGGCGCTGGCTATCGACGCGACCCTCCGCACAGAGGAGACGCTGTACCACCTGTTCTTTCCCCATTTCCAGGGAGAAAATGGCAACCGGGATGTTGTGTTCGATGGCGGCCGTCTGGGCCACATTCAAGACCCAGGATGTCTTTCCCATGGAGGGGCGGGCCGCAACGATACAGAGATCACCCTTTTGAAGCCCCGAGGTCATTCGGTCGAGGTCGGAAAAACCCGTAGGCACGCCTGTGATCCCCGACTTGGCTTCCTGAAGGCGTTCGATGTGCTCGAAGGTGGGCCAGAGAATCTCCTTGATCCATACGAACCCACTCCGGTCGTGACTCTGGGCGACCTGGAAAACCCGCTGTTCCGCCTGGTCCAACACTTCTTCGACCGGTTTCTCGCCCTGATCGTATACGTCCCGGATGATGGTGGACGCTACCTCGATCAGGTTCCGAAGCAGAGCCTTTTCCCTGACAATCTTGGCATGGTATTCGATGTTGGCAGCGGTAGGAACAGCGTCCAGAAGCTCTGCCAAGTACGGCAATCCTCCAGCCGCATCGAGTTCATCCGTCTTCTTCAACTCCTCACTCAAGGTGATGACGTCAATCACATCACCCCGCTCGAAAAGCCGAGTCATGGCCCGGTAAAGCCGGCGGTGCGCTTCCCGGTAAAACATGGAATCCCGGACAACCTCCACAGCCCTGGCCACAGCGTCTCGGTCGATGAGCATCCCGCCCAAGACCGACACTTCCGCTTCAGGGGAAAACGGGGGCTGCCTATCAAAAGCCGGCGGAGGCGGGGTTGCCATGAGATCTGGAGCGGTCACGATCTGGTGGTCCTTCCTTTCAGGAGCCCTGTGTACTGGGAAGGCGTTTGGAGGAAGCTCCGCCCATAACCTCCCGAAGGAGCTGGAGGTCGTCCCAAGTAGCCTGGGTCCAGCCCGGATTTCGCAGGAGAGCGGCGGGATGATACGTCACCACCACCGGCACGCCCTGGTAACTATACACCTCTCCTCGCAGCCGCCCCAGGGGTACGGCCTTTCCCGTGAGGAATTGGCCCGAAAAGGTGCCCACAGCCAGAATCGCCTCCGGAGAGAGGAGCTCGATCTGACGTTGGAGAAAGGGAGTGCATTCCTGGATTTCCCCAGGAAGAGGGTTCCTGTTCCCCGGGGGACGACACTTCAAGATGTTGCAGATGTAAGCCGAGGATTTCCGGGAGAGATCGACAGAGGCCAGAAGCAGGTCTAAAAGCTTTCCGGCTGGGCCCACGAAAGCCAGACCGGTCTTGTCCTCCTGGGCTCCCGGGGCTTCCCCAACAACCATGAGTCGTGCCCGGGGGCTTCCGTCGGAAAACACCACGTTGCTTCGGGTCTGAGCAAGGGCGCACTTTTTACAGGCCAGGGCCTCTTGTCGAAGCGCTTCGTAGTCCCCGGAGCCCTCAACACTAGCTTTCGGTTCCCCCCGTTTCATGGCCAGAGTCAGGGCCTCGTCCCGATTCAGCTCGGCCAGAAAGATATCAGGGCCCCCGAGTTCCCCTTGCTGGCGGAAGTATCGGGCCGCCTGGCCAGGAGAGAGATCGGACCCGGTCACCCTCCGCCCTGGAGGAAGTGGGTTATGCGATCCAGCAGCTTCTCCGCCACCTCACCTTTGGGAAGGACGGGGAGTTCCTCTACACCGCCCTCGGTGTCCAGAATCGTCACCCGATTCGTGTTTACGTCGAAGCCGGCCCCCTCCTCCAACGCACTGTTGGCGGCTATAAGGTCAAAACCCTTCTCCTTCAACTTCTTTCTGGCGTTCGCCAGGAGATCCTCGGTCTCCAGGGCGAATCCAAGAGCCACCGCACCCGGCTTTCGACCTTTCATCGTTGCCAAGGCGATGTCCGCAGTTGGAGAGAGCTCAATCTCCATCCCCTCCCCTTTTCGGGATCTCTTGAGCTTCTGTTCACTTGCGTTTTTGGGCTTGAAATCCGAAACGGCCGCTGCGAAGACCAAGACGTCGGCACCAGGAAGGGCGGACAGAACCTGGACCTTCATGTCCTCTCCAGTCTCGACCCGGATCGTCTGGACCCCGGGCGGGTCAGGAAGATCTGAAGGACCTGTTATGAGAGTAACCTCCGCACCTCGCCTCCAAGCAGCGCTGGCCAGTGCGAAACCCATCCGACCGGAAGAACGGTTCCCCAGGAATCGCACAGGATCCATGGGTTCTCGCGTAGGACCCGCCGTAACCACCACTTCCCTACCTCCCCAAGCCTGCTCCTTTCCCAGAGCCCTGCCGACGTGCTGAATAATCTCCTCTGGTTCGAGCATCCGACCCGGTCCCTCCCCCTCTCCGAAGGCTAGGGGGCCCTGGCCGGGTCCAGCTACCTGGTAACCGAGCCCCTCTTGGAGGTGTCGGAGGTTCGATTGGGTTTGAGAATGGCTGAACATTCTCTCGTTCATCGCGGGGCAGAGAACCACCGGAGCTCGGGTCACAAGCAGGGTGGTGGCGAGAAGATCGTCCGCCAATCCCTGAGCAGCCCGAGCCAAAAAATCAGCCGTGGCCGGAGCAATGACGACCACGTCGGCTTCCATCCCTAACCGGATGTGGGCTGCCGGCCCAGATCCAGAGAAGATGTCAGTGAAGACCTCCCGGCCCGTGACCCCTTGGAAGGAGAGGGGTTGGATGAAACGCTGTGCTCCGGAGGTCATAACCACGTCGACCCGGGCCCCCAGACGAGTGAGGTCCCGGGCCACCTGTACCGATTTGTAGGCTGCTATGCCGCCCGTGACTCCCAAGATCACCCGCCGCCCCTCCCACGGGCGTCTAGGTAGAAGGGTCCGGAAAGCCACCGCCCCCTACTCCTCCCGTTTCCGTCGCTTCACCAAACGGAACTCTATCTGACCGGAGGTGAGCGCCTCCAGAGCCCGTGTCGTGAGCTTCTTGTCCTGGCCGAGAGGCAGGGTCTCCCTCGGGAGAGCGTTCAACTCACGGGCATACCGAGCCGCCACCAGAACGCCCAGATATTTGCTGTGGGTCTGCTCGGCAACTTCATCTGGAGTAAACACGCGCATAACTGAATGATCCTTTAATGACCTGGAAGCAGTTTTCCCCGCCGCAGCAGGGTTTCGATACCAGCCAGAAGGTTCCTGGCGTCGTCCAGCGTTCCTGAGGTCCCCTCTGGGGGCGCCTCACCCCTTCTGGCCAAGCCACGCACTTCATCCACTGCTTGGTCCAGCTCCTCATTGATAACGAAGAAGTCGAAGGCTTTGGCGGCCTCCAACTCTTTGATGGCCGTGTTCAGGCGGCGGCGTAGGGTCTCCTCCTTCTCGGTGCCTCGATCCGTGAGGCGCCGAAAAAGCAACTCGACCGATGGTGGTAAGATAAATAGAAGGAGCGCTTCGGGAACCGCCTCTCGAATCTGCATCGCTCCCTGAACGTCGATATCCAAGACTACGTGGCACCCGCCCTGACCAGCACTTATCAGGTTTTTCTTGGGCGTGCCGTAGAAATCTCCGTGAACCTCGGCCCACTCCGCGAACTCGCCATTCTCCACCAGTTTCAGAAACTCCTCTTCGGGAATGAACCAGTAGTCCAGGCCGTGGACCTCCCCTTCCCTGGAGGAACGGGTGGTAGCCGAAACGGAGAAAGCGAAATCCTCCTCACGCTCCACAAGGGCCCGAGCGATGGTGGTTTTACCCGCCCCGCTGGGGGCGGAAAGAACCACCGGCCTGGACTCCGGGGATACCTCCGTCACTCCACGTTCTCCAGTTGTTCCCGGAGTCTCTCGATCTCCTCCCGGATCGCCACGGAAGCATGTCCGATCTCGAGGTCATTTGCTTTGGAGGAAATGGTGTTCGCTTCGCGGTGCATCTCCTGAACCAGAAAGCCCAATCGCTTCCCCACCGGCTCCCCCCCCCCGTCATCGAGGGTCTCTTCGAAAGCATCGAGGTGTGCCCGAAAACGAACGACTTCCTCGTTGATATCCCATCGTTCCGCCAGGTACGCCATCTCCTTCGCCAACCTGTCCTGGTCGACCTCGTCTTGCTGGCTAAGCTCCCTGATGGCTGTCTGAAGGCGGTCCCGTTCCGCCACCAATCTTCCCGGGGCTCG
>JBDHMC010000013.1:0-15276 GCA_039656355.1 Gemmatimonadota bacterium
CTTCAGCGACGCACTTCTCCATGATCCGGAGCGAAGGAGCGCCAGGCTAGGGAAGCCGGAAGAGGGAACTGAACTCTAGAGGAGACTGGCTACCGCTCCCAACCTTTCACTTCGTAGTAGTCCTCCACCAGCCGGTCGATATTGATGACCGTCCCTTTTGAGGGCCCGTCGGGTATGGGCTTTCCGATGAAACGCTCCGGAAGTGTATCGTCCTCCACCCTCAGGCCTTCCTGCAGATTGAAGTCCCGCTCCACCTGGCTCACGTGAGAGCAAACCTCCCAAAGCTCCACAGGGGTGATATCCCGTCCCAGGAATCCCGAATATGCCTCCGCAGCCAGGTCGAAATCCACGACATCCATGCAGCAGGAAATGTTCTTGCAGATGGTCATGCTGTCGGAGAGAAGCCCCATGTG
This sequence comes from Gemmatimonadota bacterium, assembly GCA_039656355.1. Lineage (GTDB taxonomy): Bacteria > Gemmatimonadota > Gemmatimonadetes > Longimicrobiales > Gaopeijiaceae > JABDNZ01. The sequence goes on from JBDHMC010000013.1 coordinate 414, forward strand.
CTCTGCGTAGTTGACCAGGGCCCCCTTCCCTTCTTCGCTTAACCTGTGGGCTGCATTCGGGTTTCCAACCCGCCGCATGGCCAACTCCTCGTCGCCTGTAAGCTCGATCATGGGTTCGCCCCGGTAGTGATCCCCCCCTCTGGAGTTGACGGCGTTCATGAGGCCGTAGCCCTTTATCCCGCGGGGGTCCGCCGAGAAGAGCTCCAGCCCCTTTACCTCGGCCGTCAGTTTCCGGGCCTCAGTTCCAAACTTGTCGGCAGCTCTCTTCGTCCCTTCAGCGAGCAGATCCCCGATCCCTTCCCGGCTCGCAATCATCTCCGGCAACCGAAGCAGGGCCTCCTTGGATCCCCAGGAGAGCTCTACGCCGTCACAGTCGGCATCCGAGATTATCCCCTCGTGCCTGCACTCCATCAGCCAAGCAATGACCTCACCCGTGCTGATACAGTCTAGCCCCAGACGGTTCACCAGGTTTGATATGTGAACCGCCAGCTCCAGATCCGTGCCTCCAACCTTCACCGTGAAGGCTGCCTGCGCCTCGTACTCGGGGCCCTCGCCCTCGCTGTATTTCGTGTAGTTGTATCGGGAGCAGAAGACGTTGCAGTTATAGCAGGCCTTCGCTTTGACCACGTGGTCCCGTCTCAACGCTTCTGAACTGACCTTTTCCAGGTCATCAAAAACAGCGCTCCGGTAATGAAATGCCGGCAGCACTCCCATATCTGAAAGGGCATCCATAATTCGCGTAGTCCCGTAGAGCTGACGGGACCTGAACTGCCGATGGGCCTCGATATTCGAAATGAGATCGTCGCAAGCCTTCTTGAAGCGATCCGGGTCCGCGGGTCGAGCCGGGCCACTGCCTCGAACCACTATGGCCTTCACCCTTTTCGACCCCATTACCGCGCCCATCCCCGTTCTTCCGCAGGCCCGGGACAGGTTGCAGGAGATGATGGCATATTTCACCAGGTTCTCTCCGGCTGGGCCGATTGCGGCCACCTGTAGATCCGGATCGCCCAGCTCTGACATGAGCTGAACTGTGGTGTCCGTGATATCCATCCCGACCAGGTGGGAGGCGTCCCTCAACTCCACCTGGTCGTCGTCGATATGGAGATAAACCCACCGCTCGGATATGCCCGAAAAGACGATCTGGTCGATCCCCGCCCATCGGAGCTCAGGAGCAAAGAAGCCCCGGGCGCCTGAATCTCCGAGAATCCCTGTGAGGGGGCTTTTCGCGCTGGCGATGAAACGGCAGGTCGCGGCGAACTCAGTTCCGGTAAGGGGCCCCACGGAGATACAAAGAAGGTTGTCCGGTCCCAGAGGATCGATGCCCGGCTTCAACTCTCTCAGAAGGGTGACGCTGTTCCAGGTCCTTCCCCCGATACCGTTTTCAGGAGTCACGTCCCGGTGAATCTCCGGTCCTGAAAGGTCCACGCGAAGACTGGTACCCTGGTAGATGCTCACGAATCCACCCTCCTCCCTTCCTGCCATCCTTGACGGAGAGGCTGGGCCTGGACCGTCGCGAAATGGGCCCGCTTCTGGCCGGAGCTTCCTTCCACATCGAGGAAGGCGGCTAACGACACCTCTCGGCCTTCATCATAGGAAAGAGCCCCGCTTGGGCAGACCTCCACACAGGTGGGTGAACCGTCACAGAGGTCGCAAAACAACGGCTGGTCACCATAGAAGCCGACGGCTCCAACCGGACAAGCTTCGGCACACAGGCCGCAGGCGTCGCAGAAATCGCTGTCCAGGAGAACCTCACCCCGCGAGCCAAGAGAGAGGGCCTCTGTGGGGCACTCCAAGCAGGGTTTCTCGACGCAGCTGAAGCAGGCGATTGCGAGATCGATTCCGATTTCGTCCACCTTAGCCACCCGGATCCGGGCCAGGGCAGGAGAAACAGCACCAAAGTGACCTGCGCTGCAGGCCACCTCGCACATCCTGCATCCGACGCAGAGTTTGATATCACAGTGTATCACCGAATTACTCCATGGATGCGGTTACTTGTCGTTCCTTCGTGCGAGCCTCTGTCACTCCATGCGTTCGATTCTGAGGATCACGTTACCAGCCGGATCGGGGCAGAGGATTCGATTATCCTCTTTCATCCAGTCGCCGTCCTTCAAGGTTCTTTGCTTGCCGGCAAGGAAGGGAAGGACCGCCTGGAGGGCATAGAGACAGGCATGCTTCCCTGGAGGGATGTAGAGACGCCCACTCCGGAGCGTGAAGGTGTTGCCTGGCATCATGCGGGAGGTACACTTTCCGGTTACCGACTCCACGTGAATCTTCAGGTTCACGAGCCCCCCCTCCGAAGTCTCGCTTTCGTCGAAGCCATCCCCGGTCGAAGAGGAGGGTTCTACCACTTCCCCCTTCCCCCGGTGCGCCTTCCCGTCGTCAGGATCTACGACTCGGGTACGCTCGATCTGGTAGATCACCCGGCCTGTGGGATCGGGACATTGGGCATGATGAACACGCCACATCCAGTCGGCATCCTTCTCCTCGGCAATTTCCCTTTCTTTCGGGGTGAGGAGGGGAATCAAGCTTTGAAGGGCCCAAGCACAGATGAACCCCCCCTCCGGCAGTTGGATATCTCCATCATTGATGGTGAAGTAGTCACCGGGCTTCACTGGTGGAGTCGCCGTGCACTCCCCCATCACCTTCTTTACCGAGACTTTCAACTCGTGCATTCGGACTCCTCTAAAAGCAGCGTTCCGAGGGACAATGCTGGCAATCATGGCACGCAAGAACCGGTCCCGAAAGGCGAGGCATCCGAGCCCCCTGGCATCCGGGCCGGCGGAACACAAAATTCACACGGTGAGTGTACTTGACCCGATCCCACTCAAATCGGAAGGTCCCAACATGTTTCGCCGAATCCGCTCCTTGGCCTGTTTGATGGTGTTCCCTCTTTTCGTGTCCTTCCTCCTTTGGCCAGCCTCAGGGGCCCAAGCGCAGGAACCCGTCGACCTGGAGATGACGAGGCGGATAATCGAGGAAGGCCTCCAACGGTCGGAGGTCGTCGAGATGTACACCCATCTCGCCAACGTCATTGGTCCCCGCCTCACGGCCACCCCCGCTTTCAAACGGTCAGCTGATTGGGCTGTGGAGAGGCTTCAGGTTTGGGGTATGGATAACGTCCACCTGGAGGCATGGGATTTTGGAAGGGGGTGGACCCTCGAGGGGCTGACCCTGGAGATGACTGAACCTCGGTACTTTCCGCTTATCGGCTACCCGGAGGCCTGGACACCCTCCACCGGGGGCGAGGTTCTGACGACTCCCATCTATGTCGGGGATAAGACCCCGGAGGAAATGGAACGGCTTCGACCTCAGCTCGCAGGGGCGGTGGTTCTTACCACGCCCCCTCAACTCGAATTCATCACCGAGGACCGACTTCAGCCCGCCGCTTCTGAAGAGAGAGTACCCATCGGCGCCCCTCGGTCGTCCAGGAGCCGGAGTGTGATGAACTCCAGGGAGTTGAACGCCCTCCTTCAGGACGCCGGGGCAGCGGCGGTGATTCGGCCCAACCCGGGCCAACACGGAACCATCTTCGTCTTGGGCAACCGGAACACCTCTGACGACGCTGTTCCGTCCATCGTCATGGCGTCCGAGCACTACAACATGATCGTTCGGCTCCTGGAGGCCGGCGAGGAAGTGAAGGTCCGAGTCGGTGTGGAGAGCCAGTACCACGAGGACGACCTGAACGGGTATAACGTACTGGCCGGAATCCCCGGGACCGACCCCGATGTGGCCGACGAAATCGTCCTTATCGGTGGCCATCTGGACTCCTGGCATTCCTCTCCAGGGGGCTCCGACAATGCCGATGGAGTAGCCTCCACCATGGAAGCGATGCGAATCCTGAAAGCTCTGGGAGTCCAACCCCGGAGAACCATCTTGATGGGTCTTTGGGGTGGGGAAGAAGAAGGATTACTTGGTGCCCGGGAATGGGTAAGCCGCCACTTGGCCGGAGACGAGAATGCCGAGGCCCGGGAGGACTTCTATGTCTACTTCAACAACGACCCCGGGTACGGGAAGATCCTCGGGTGGTACATGGAAGAGAATGAGGCCATGAAGCCCGTCTTTGACGCATGGTTGGAGCCGCTGAAGGAAGTAGGAGCCATAAGAAACGTCCCGGACCGAATCGGGAGCACCGACCACGTGCCCTTCAACCAGGTCGGAGTCCCCGGATTCAACGCCATCCAGGACTATCGGGAATACGACATCCGGACTCACCACACCAACATGGACTTCCACGAGCGAGTGGCGGACGAGGACCTCAAACAAGCGGCCATCGTCCTTGCCTCCTTTGCCTACCACGCGGCCATGAGGGTGGGCGACATCCCAGCGAATCCGCCAAGGGAGCGCTGAGGCCGGGGAGGTCCCTCCAAGGGAGCGCTGGGGCCGAAGGGGCCATTCAGGGAAGGTTGGTATGCATCAGGCCTCTCAAACGTATCTCAGTTAGGGCATCCATCTGCATCTCGCCCTGAAGAGGAACCCATACGTTTAAGGGGGACCCGTGATGCGAAAAAGCATCGTTTCCGCCATTTCCATTGCCGTTGCCCTGACCCTCGCTCTCGCCCTCGCCCTCGCCTGCGAGCTCCCCACCGGCCCTGAAGGTCCTCTTTCCAAACCCCGCCAAACCGGAGACGGCTGGCAGACCGCATCCCTGGACCGGGTTGGCATGGATCGGGGCCCTCTCCAGAGTCTCCTGGAGCTGATTGACGACACGGACAATCACATGATTCACAGCATTCTGATCGTCAAAGATCAGATGTTGGTGTTCGAGGAATATTGGCCAGGGATCGACCTGACTCCGGGGTCGCTGACTCCCGGCGATAAAGCCTTCGATGGGGAAACGCTTCACTACGTGGCTTCGGTATCGAAGAGCCTCACATCTGCCCTGGTGGGAATCGCACTGGAGATGGGGCTCATCGCTGGTGTGGATGACCTTCTTTTCTCCCACTTCCCAGAACATGAGGACTTGAGGAGCGAGGAGAACGGTCAGGTCACCCTAGAGCACTTACTGTCCTTCACGTCCGGGTATGCCTGGAATGAGTTCGTCTACAGTTTCGACGACCCCCGGGACTCCCACAACCAGATGTTTGCCAGCCAGGATCCGGTCCGCTACCTACTGGGCCGACCAGTGGTCACAGTCCCGGGAGCCGAGTTTCACTACAACAGCGGCGATACAAACCTACTGGGTGAGATCGTCCGAAAGGCGTCGTCTTCCGCCTCCCTCGTCGACTTCGCCGAAGAACACCTTTTCGAGCCCCTGGGAATCGACGCCTTCGAATGGACCGGTATCGGACCGGCCCCCCAGGTGACCTTCGCCTCCGGGGGGGCCTCTCTCAGACCCCGGGACATGGCAAAACTTGGCGCTGTGTATTTGAACGACGGAGAGTGGAACGGGGTGCGGGTCCTGTCCTCAGAATGGGTAAACGCTTCAACTGAGATGTCAATCCCGCTGGTGGGCAACTACCGAACCCTCTACGGTTATGGCTACAACTGGTGGTTGGGACGGTCCCCATTCATGGATGGGGAAGTGGAGTATTTCCGAGCGGCGGGTTGGGGTGGACAGTACATCTACGTCTTCCCCGAACTCGAGATGATCATCGTCTTCACGGCCGGAGGTTACTACGAAGACAGACCGCTGAACGTCAACGATCTCATCGAAGACTATATCTTTCAGGCCATCATCGAAGGTGCGTAAGCCTTACCCTTCGAACGGGAAATTGTAGGTACTACCCGGCGAGCCCGACTCACCGCCTGGACCGCCGTAGGTATTACACGGCAATAGTTCGAGGACATGCAACTCGGGGCAAGGGATGGGGAACTGGAGGGGCGTTCCCTTCCAAAGGTCGCCCCAACCCCGTCCATCAAAGAACCAGGCTGCTCCCGCAACTCCGGTCCAGACGGTTTCCATGCGTTTTTCCCACTTGAGCATCTCCCAGAGGTCCCCACATGAACCGTCAGGGAGTTTGGGTACACAACTGGTGTTGGTTCCGGAGGCGTCGGTGGCGTTCAGCCCCGACGGAACTCTGGTTTCGTTGATAATGTTCGCGGCTCCTGCCCGATCTCCAGTTCGATACAATCCTTCAGCTTTCAGAAGCCGCATCTCCGCCAGAGTGATTTCTGGTTGGTCCAAAACGCCTAACCAACCATAATCCAGCCCGCGACCGTATCCGGGTTTGTACCAAGACCAACGCCAAGTCCCCCGTCCGGGTTTCTGCCAGGTGTCCCCCACTTGGCTGGCCGGGGTGATCCGGAAGTACGTGCCTGGGGCCCCTCGTTGCTCCTCCACCGTGGTGCCTTGAGGGAATCGAAGATCCGGTGTCACGATCAACACCGGGCGGCCGTCACCGAACTGGTAGGATTTCTCCGCGAGAGGAAGAGACAGCCACTCAGAAACGTCCCCACCCTGATCAGCCATTCCGTACATGAAGTAGGCCAACTGGCTCCAGCTAGAGTAGGTAGCATAGTGCAGAAAGGAATGCGCCCAGTTCGTGTTCCAATCCATGTGGAGTGTCAGAGTAGACTCAAGGCCTGAATCCACATCGGCAATTACGGAGTCCCAGTCGACGGCCGCCCTCTCCTCTGGGGTCCGGGCCACCTGAGCCCTGAATCGCGCTTGATAAGAATGGGCCAGAAGAGCCAGGTCCTGCGAAGTGAGGGTCGCTGGCATCCAGTGGACAGGGAGGTCGAAGGTCGCCGAACTCGCAAGGTCGATAGCGTCGCCGAAGTAGGCGAGGGCTGCCTCCATCAGGTCGCTGTAGTCTACGGGCTCTTGGGGCTCTTCCCGATTCGTGTTCTCATCCACCACGAAACCCCGGTCATAGAAGAGGGCAAGAGTAGCCAAAGACAAGCCCTGAATGAACTTCCCAAATGCTTTGAGTTGCGTGACCATCTCGGGGCCGAGTTCGGCGGAAATCTCTGGGTCATCCAGGGCTCCCAAGCCGTCAGCTACAGCCGCATTGGCTCGGTAGGACTCTTTCCAGACACGGGAGAGCTGGACGTAGTGCTCATTTGCCAGCTGGTTATTCAGGCCGGCCCGGGGAATCCGCCCATATTGATCCATGCCACAGTTGGACCACGGCGCATTGTGTTGGAAAGCCTGGTTGCTCAGACCCAGCCCGGGACCGCAGTAGTAGTAGACTCCGGTGAACCAGGTGTTGAATGAGGACGAGATTAGAGAAACCACGTCCCCAGCTTCCACCAGGTTCTCTCTGCCTGGGTCGTTGTTATTCGGCACCCCGAGGTCGGTGCAGGCCCCCAGAAATACCGCCAGGGCCAAACACCCAACTGCACGTGAGGTGTACGGTCTTTCCATTTCCATATTTTCCCTGCCACCAACGGGACTCAGGTCACGAGCCGGCCTATCTCAATGAAGCTAGTATGCGGTCCTGAATTCAATACCCCTAATTGGGAAAAGAACGCCGATCTGATTCATTTTGGCTAGAGGGAGTGAACTCAGGCCCCCGTGGGACCCGGGTCCCCTATCCAGCTCGCCCAACTCTACCCCTTTTCGAAGAACTTCTCGGCCGGGCACCACTTTGTGAAGCTGGATTGAAGGAGGTTCAGACCTGTGAACGCAACTACCAGGAAGAACCAGGGGCTTACCCAGTAGCCCAGAGCAAGGAAAACGAGAACCATGATCCCGGCCATGCGCCGGATTACGTAATGCGTGTCGTTGCTGCACATTTTTACACCACCAAATCTGCGTCGAGGATGAATGCTGTCAGTCCTTCTTCTGGGCCGGACTTCTCATCGAGGGCTTTCAGTTCGGCGCAGAGGGTTTGGCATATATTCCCGTCCACGGCCGTAAAATAGAGGTTGTTGGATCCTGGGAAGGCCCGGCTTCCGAACTTCCTCCCGGACTTCCCCTTCCCCAAGACATTCGGGAGCTCCGTATAGCCCGGGACATCATGGGCATCCAGGATCTTCTCCACATCTTCGCGGTGGTTCGAATCCACCATGATCATCAGGAGTTTCATCTCACTATCTCTCCATCTCAGGCGAGGAATTCGTTTCGGACCCCGTTTCCATCTCGAAGTAGAGAAGGGGAATTGCGATAAGGGTGAGGCCCGTGGCGACGATGGCTCCACTGATCATGGCCACGCCCAGGCCCTGGAAGATCGGGTCCTGGACCATGACCAATCCGCCAACCACCACGGCAAGGGCCGTGAGAATGATAGGCCTGGCCCGAATGAGGCCCGAGTTTACCACAGCTTCTCTGAGGCCCTGGCCCCGCTCCAAGCCGAGCTGGACGAAGTCCACGAGCAGGATGGAGTTCCGGACGATGATCCCGGCCAGGGCGATCATGCCGATCATGGAAGTCGCCGTGAAGAACGCTCCCGTCATTGCGTGGGCAGGCAGAATCCCGATGAGGGTCAGGGGAATGGGCGCCATGATGACCAAAGGCACAGTGAAGGATTGGAACCAGGCCACCACCAGCACGTAAATGAGAACCAAGACCGCGGCGAAGGCGATTCCCAGGTCCCTGAACACTTCCCGAGTGATCTGCCATTCACCGTCCCAGACCAGGAAAGACTCCTCAGTAAGGGTCGGAGAGGGCCCCCAGTGGCGCTCCACATCGGGGAGTGCTTCCTGAAGCGGATCTCCCATCTGGATCATGGCGTAGGCCGGGCTCTCCACGGATCCGGCAACGTCAGCGGTCACGTAGACCACCGGTCTGAGGTTCTTGTGATGGATCGGCTGCAGGGCGGACACACTGTCCAACTGGGCCAAGGTTCCCAACTGCCGTGCGCCCCTTGGAGTAGCTAGGGGAACGGAGGCCAGGTCGTACACCGTTGCCGATGCCGAGTCCGCCATCTGCAGACGAATGAATACCGGCTCCGAAGCGTTCTCATCGTGTAAGAGGCCCACCTGGGCTCCCCCCACCGACGCCGCAATGCTCTGAGCGATCTGCTGCGGGTTGGTTCCGGCACGAAGGGCCTCGACCTGGGAGATGGCAGCCCGGACCTGGGCATGCTCCGCTTCCACCGTCCAGTCCACGTCCACCACACCGTCGCTGGCCAGGAACACTTCCCGAACCGCCTCGGCCACTCGGATCTGCTCCTCATAGCTGGGGCCATAGATCTCTGCCGTCAGCGTCGCCATAACCGGTGGTCCCGGGGGGATCTCCGCCAGCTTCACCGAGGCTCCGTGCGCCCGGGCAACCGAATCCACCACCGGCCGCACCCGTAGGGCGATACCGTGGCTCTGGAGATCCCGGTCATGCTTGGGCTTCAGGTTCACCTGAACGTCTGCCACCGTGGGCCCTCGCCGTAGGAAGTAGTGCCGGACCAGGCCGTTGAAGTTGAAGGGGGCTCCGATGCCGGCGTAGGTCTGCACGTCGCTCACGGCTTCGTCCCCTGCCACAGCCAAGGCAAGAGCCTGGGCCACTTCGGCCGTTTGCTCCAGAGACGTGCCCTCCGGCATATCCACGATGAGCTGAAATTCACTCTTGTTGTCGAAGGGGAGCATTTTCACCGTCACCAGACGGAGGGGCACCAGAGCCACCGAAAGGAGGAGGAGGACCACCATCCCCCCGTAGGTCAGGTACCGGAGTCGAGCGTCGGCTATCAAGCGCCGCATGAACCCGCCGTACCAGCGTGCCAGGCGCCCAGTGGGTACTGCCTCGTCCATTGCATCCGCTGGCTCTCCTGTGGGAGGATCATCCGCCTCATGTCCCTTCACGAGCCGGACCGCCAGGTAGGGTGTGACGATGAAGGCCACGGCCAGGGAGAAGAGCATGGCCACGGAGGCCCCCACCGGAATGGGTTCCATATACGGGCCCATGAGTCCGGACACGAAGGCCATGGGCAGGATCGCCGCGATGACCGTGAAGGTGGCGAGGATGGTGGGGTTCCCGACTTCATCGACGGCTAGAATCGCGGCCTCTTCCGGATCCCGCTGCTTGAGGCCGAGGTGCCGGGCGATGTTCTCCACCACCACGATGGCATCATCCACCAGGATCCCGATGGCGAAGACCAAGGCGAAAAGGGTGATGCGGTTCAGCGTATAGCCATACAGGCGGTAAACCAGCAGGGTCAGGGCCAACGTCACCGGGACCGCCACCATGACCACCACGGCTTCCCGCCAACCCAGAGCCAGCAAAACCAAAATGACCACGCCGAAAGTCGCCACCAGGATGTGGAACAAGAGCTCCCCGGACTTCTCCGTTGCGGTCTCACCGTAATCCCGGGTCACCGTCATCCGAACATCATCACCCACCACCTTGCCTTTCAGTTCCTCCACCCGGCGCAGGGCGGCGTGAGCGATAGTGGCGGCGTTCTTCCCTTCCCTCTTGGCCAGGGCGATGGTGACGGCCGGCTCGAAGTCTTCCCCACGTCCGCCGCCGGGCAAGAAGGCCACATATTGGTCGGGTTGGGCCGGGCCGTCTTCAATGGTGGCCACGTCCCTCAGCCGAATGGCCCGGTCATTCTTCACGGCGACCACCACCTCACCTACGTCGTCGGCGTTCCTGAGGAGGTGGCCTATGCGAATCGGTACACTCCGGTTTCCGGCCAACAGCGCCCCCGCCGGAAGTTCGGCATTGGCAGCGCCAAGGGCCTGGAAAACGGCGCCCCCTGATAGCCCCCTGGCAGCCAGTGCCTGGGGATCCAGAGTCACGGCCAGCTCACGAGGCGCCCCACCGATCACCCAGGTCTCGGCCACATCAGGAATCCGCTTCAGCTCCGCTGCCAACTCCACGGCCTGCTGCCGAAGGAGGTAGCCGTCTCCCGCATCACTTCCACCGGAGAGCGTGAGGGTGAGGATGGGAACTTCGTTGATTCCGTGAAGGGTGACGAACGGCGGTGTCGCCCCGGGCGGAATCTTGTCCATGTTCGCCATGAGCTTCCCGTGCAGGCGGGTCAGGGCCATCTCCGGCTCGGTACCCACCTTGAAGCGGGCCGTCACCATGGCGCCATCCTGTTGGGCAACGGAGTAGACGTATTCCACGTCCGCCACCTCCCAGATGGCCCGCTCCAGAGGCTCTACCAGGCGCCCCTCGACCTCCTTCGGCGTGGCGCCGGGCATCCCAACCGCCACGTCGATCATGGGAACCCGGATTTGAGGCTCCTCTTCCCGGGGTGTGCTCATCACCGCCCCGATCCCTACGACCAGGGAAAACCCAATGAGAAGAGGCGTCAGCTTCGAGTTCAGGAATCGCTGAGCGATCCCACCAGAGAATCCAGTCTTCATTGTGCCGCCTCACCGTCAAAGAGGACGATCTCATCCCCGGCACTGAGGCCACTCAACACCTCCACCCGTCGGTCATCCACAGTCCGGCCCAGTCGGATCCATCGAAGAGCCACACCGTCGGGAGTAACCACCCGGACGCCGGTGAGCTGTCCCCTGTGAACCACGGCCCCAGAGGGAATGGTGACGGCCTGGGTGGTTCCGGCGGGAACCAGGGCCGAGAGACTGACACCCGTAGGCCAATCCGCCGGGAGGGTCACTCGCACCTCTACGGTCTTCGACATGGGATCAGCGCCAGCTGACACGACTCGCACCGGGGCGTCCACACTTCGGTCACCGAGGGTACTCACGCGAATGGTGGACCCGATCTCCAGCCCTTCCGCAGCTTGCACCGGAACCGCCAGCTTCCCTTCCCTGGGACCCGCATCCTCCACTACAAGCAGAGGCATCCCAGGGGCCGCCACGTCTCCCTGGTCAATGAACCGACTCACAACCTCGCCATCAAAGGGAGCTCTGATGGACGCATAACTTCCCGCGGTCTCCACCTCCCGAAGGGAAGCCGTGGCTATGGCCAACTGGGCATCGGCCTGGGTTAGCTGAAGGTGGGCCTGATCCCTTTGGACCTGGGCCACCACATCCTGAGCGAGCAGGACATCCATACGGTCAGCGTGTTTACCAGCCTCCTCCCGGGCCGCGCCGGCTACCATGACGGCAGCCTCTGCCTTGGCCCGATTCGCAGAAATGTCCTCAGTCCCCAGCCGCACCAGGACCTGCCCGACGCTGACTCTCGACCCCACGTCGGCCGCGACTCTTGTGACCCGAGCCATCATCCGTGTAGTGATCTCAGCACGGTTTCGGGCCACCACGGTCCCCTCCACCGGTAGGCTGACCTGGATCTCTTCGACTTCTACCACGATGCCGGGCCCGTGCTCGGTCCCTGGGGCATCCATGGCTTCCGGGGAATGAGACTCCCCGCAGGCGGCCAGGGAGGCCACCATCCCTAGAATTGCGACTCTAGCTTTCATCGATCGAATACTCCGTATGCGAGGTCCAGGGCCGCGTGGGCCAGAACGAGGTCACGCCGTGCGGCGAGTTCCGAGAGGGTTGCGTTAGTGGACGCCGCTTGGACATCCAGTAATTCGGTTATGGGTGCGGTGCCTGTGCTGTACCGCAGACGGGCTTGTTCGAGGGCTACCTGGGCTTCCGCCGCCGCCCGGGATGCTACATCGGCCCCCTGTTCAGCGGCCTCCAGCATCCGACTGGCCTGGAGAACCTCGACCTCAGCCTGCCGGAAGGCAGCGTTTCTTTCGGCGGTGACAGCCACCTTTTCGGCTTTGGCTGCTCGAACGGCTCCCACACCGGCCAGTCCGTTGAAGGGAGTCCAGCTGAGACCGATCCCGAGGGTCCAGTCTCCGCTCCCATTACCGAACGGAAAATCCTGAGAGTAGCGGCCCACGGCCCCGAATGCGGCAACCGCCGGGAGCTGAGATGCCCAAGCCTTCTTCACTCCACTTGAAGCCGCCTCCACCCCAGCCGAAACCGCCTGTAGGTCTCCGCGCTGCTCCCAGGAGCAGTTGGAGCCACCCACCGACTCACCCACCGACTCCCCCACCGACTCACCCGCCGATGCCCCCACCGACTCACCCACCGACTCCCCCACCGCGCAAGCAGACGGAGTCGGAACCATCGATAGGTCATCGGTGAGGATCAGCTCGACAGTATCCTGAAGGTCCAGAAGAGCCTTCAGGGCCGAGAGGGCATTCTGGGCCTGGGCGTCGCCGGCGAGGCGGTGGACCTCGATCTCCGACGCCTTCAGCCCAGCCATGCGAGCGTCCAAACCCGTGACCAGACCTTGATCGCGCATGGCCTCGGCTTGGGTGACGTGACCCCGGACTGCGGCGAGGGCCGTATCCAAGGCCGCGACCTGTCGAGCTGCAAGGAGCGCCCCCGTGTAGGCCCGCACAGTGAAGAAGCGGGTCGCGCCGGCAGCTCTCCGAGCCCCGGCCTTCTCCGCCTCCGCAGCCTTCCGTGCAGCCTGGAAGCCGTAGAGGCCTTCCGGTGCAAGAATGGGCATCTGAATGGTGGCGGTGGCATTATAACCCGAGTAAGCGTCAGGCCTGTTCAGGGCGTCCAGCGACAGATCTTCAGCAGCGAAATTTTCCTGCCTGAGTTTGAGCCCGAAAACACCCACCGGATCTGTGGTTCGCATCCCCTGAAAACCCAGCGACACCGAGGGCAAGAAAGCGGGGCTAGCCTGAAGCGGCAGTTGAGCCCGGGCCTCAGCCCTTGCCTCCTGAGCCTGGAGGGCAGGATTGGCTTCCAGCGCCCGAGAAACCGCGTCCCCCAGGGAGAGACGGAGGGTGTCGGGTTGAGGAGCCTGACTGACTGCCATTAATAGGAAAATAGCGATTTTCATATGCTTAATCTCAAAAAAAAGGCCGGTGTTGGCTACTCAGCGAGGTCACAGTTACGAATGCAGTCAAGAATGTGTACCACCTTTGGTTCGATGATGTGGTAGTAGACATGGGTCCCGTCTCTCCTGGATTCCACGATGTCCCAGCCTCGCATTTTTGCCAGGTGCTGTGACACGATGGCCTGGGGCAGGTCGAGGCAATCTTGGATCTCTCCGACAGCCTTTTCCCCGTCCTCCAGGAACTCCAGGATCCTGAGTCGGTCTGCATGACCGACGACTTTGATGACATCTGCGGCCTTGGACAGCCCAGCCGGATCGATGGATCGAATCAGTCTTTTCTTATGCATGGGAAATAGGATAATAGAGATATAGATATGTGTCAACACCGAACACCGATATGCCCTGATGGCCCTCCCTGACCCTACCCCCCTATCTCCTCGAATACCTCGTTTCCGATGCGATAGCGACTCCAATCCTCATGGTCGAAGTGCCACCACTCATCCGCGTAAACGGCGAATCCCTGGGCCTCCATAGCATCCCGCAGAAGCTTCCGGTACCAACGCTGGCGGGTTGTACCCCCGGGAAAATCGGCGTGGGATCGGGGTGACATCTCATCGTAACCCGCAGGCATCAGCACGACCTCGCCCGTTTCCAGATCGAAAAGAGTCAAGTCCACCGCACACCCTCGATTGTGCCGGGAGCCGCTGGCCGGGTCAGCCACGAAGTTTCGGAGGGCCTCCGGCGTGGCGTCCCAGAACATCTTGGTAACGTACCAGGGACGGTAACCGTCGTGGATAAGCAGGCCGAATCCCCGCTCTTTTAACCATTGATGGGCTCGAACGGTGGCCTCGGCGGCAGGCCGTTGCAGGAAGGCCCGAGGGCTGGAGTAAAAGACCTCACCCATGAAATTGTTGGTAGAAGCGTACCGAACATCCAACCGGATGGAGGGGTCCAGCTCTGTCACCTCTACCAGAGCGGACGGGAGGAAGTCTCCGTCTTCCACAGGGGGAGATGCGGCCAGGGCTTCCGCTCGGAGCTCAACAGGCGGGCGAAGAGGGTCGATCTGGAAGGTCTCCCCCTCTTCCCCACCAAGGTTCAGTCTTCGGAAAGTGCTGGTGCCCAGGGCCAACTCCTCGACCCTTCCATCCCTTTGCCGACGTACCGTAAGGGTCCCCCCATTCGCCGTGAGCTCGAAGGTGGTGTCTGAAACCGGTCGAAGGCTCTGCCCACCGCCTTTCCAGAAGAGGACGTAAGGGATCTGTTCGTCCT
>JBDHMC010000014.1:0-16322 GCA_039656355.1 Gemmatimonadota bacterium
GGACGGTGGTTCTGAGCGGGGTTATCGATCGGATCGAGATCTGGGATCCAGAGGAGTTCCAACGGACCATCCAAGACAAGGCGGAAGACTCTCAGCGCTTCCGCCATCAGATCTTCGGATGAACGCGGCTCCTGAACTCAGGGAGCCGCGGGCTCTTTGGACCTGTGGGTAGAGGCGCGTGACGGAAGAGGAAGGGGCCAGACAGTTCCATGCCCCGGTGATGGTGAGGGAAGTGTTGATGGTTCTGGAAGGGGCCCAGGGGGGGACGATCCTGGATGGCACGTTGGGTGGTGGGGGGCACGCCGAGGCCATGCTGAGCCGCTGGCCTCAGTGCCGAGTCCTGGGAGTTGATAGGGATCCAGAGGCGATTGAAATAGCTCGCGAACGTTTGAAGCCTTTTGCTGGTAGGCTCCGCACTCTGAACATGAGGTTCGACCAAGCCATGGACGACGCCAAGGTGAAGAAGGAGGGACTGGAAGGGGCCCTTCTGGACCTGGGCGTTTCTTCTTGGCAGTTGGATACCGATCATCGGGGCTTTGCCTTTCGGAGGGGCCTATCCCTTGACATGAGGATGGGTGCGGAGGGGAGTGGTGAGTCGGCCGCTGACCTTCTCAACCGGGAATCGGAGTTGGAGCTGGCTCGTGTCTTCCGCGAGTACGGGGAAGAGCCGCGGGCCAAGCGTCTTGCCCGAGAGGTGGCGCGACGCCGCGGAGATCGCCCGTTCAAAACCAGTGACGATTTGGTGGCAGCTCTGGCTCGGGCCTTGGGGCGAGGACCCTCACCGCGGGCCAAGGCCAGGATCTTCCAGGCTCTTCGCATCGCTGTGAACCAGGAACTATCCGTCCTGAGTCAGGCACTCCCTAGGATCCGGGACACTCTGGCTCCGGGTGGGGTCTTGGTGGTGATCTCCTACCATTCCCTGGAAGACCGGATTGTCAAGGAAGCTTTCCGGGACTGGACTCGGGATTGCGTCTGTCCTCCCGGGCTACCGGTGTGTGCCTGCGACCAACAAGCGCAGGGGACCCCTCTGTTTCGCAAACCCCGCCGACCCTCGGCTGATGAGATCGAGGGGAACCCGAGGGCACGAAGCGCCCTCCTTCGAGCTTGGAGGAAAGCGGCATGAAAGGCCTGGCGGGCACCAGCCTTGTAGCGTTGGCCGTGGCGGCTTTCCTGGCATCCCTGAGTCTTGTGGCCTGGAGGCAGCGGCAGGCCCTGGACACTCTGGGTGACCTGCAGGAGTTGCAGCAGGAGTGTGCTTTGGAGGTAGCCAACCAGGAAGAGCTGGAGGGTCGGATCCGGCATCTGGAGAGTCGGGGATGGGTGGTTCCGGAAGCCGTGACTCGGTTGGGTATGCGGCAGGCAGTCTCCTCTGACATCGTGCTTCTGCCGGTTGAGGAATCATGACTCCTTCTCCCATTCGCTTCCGGTGGCGTCGCCGCCTCCTGCTGGTAGGGTGGCTGGTGGGGAGCCTGGTCATCGTAGCCCGAGCGGCCAGTGTCCAGATCCTTCAAGGCTCATACTGGGCGGACAGGGCCCTGGCGCAGCACCAACAGGCCGTGGAAGTCCCCGGTCAAAGGGGTGCAATCCTTGACCAGAACGAAAACCCGCTTGCCACCAGCAATGAGACGTTCCACGTCGGTGTGGCTCCCCTGGAGTTCCGGACCGATACCCGGGATGCGACGGTTACCCTGCTGGCTTCGGAGCTAGGGCTGTCCCGAAAGACCATAGAGTCCATTTCAGATCCTGAAAAAGTGTGGGTGGAAATTCAAGGAGGGTTCCCGCCTCGAATCCGTGAGACTTTGGGTTCGATTCAGGGTGTATACCTGACCCGCGGTTGGACCCGACACCTTCACTACGGTGATCTTGCCAGCGATGTCCTGGGGGCCGTCCGGGATGACTCAGGGTCCGGAGGTATCGAAGGAGGGTATGACGAAAACCTTCGAGGTAGCGCCGGGGAGGAGATCCAAGCTCGGGACAGCGACCTCAATCCAATTCCAGGCCAGTCGATCCTTGTGACCCCCCCCGTCCCTGGCGGGGACGTCATTCTGACTCTGGATCGGGATATTCAAGAGATCGGCCAGGAAGCGTTGGCGGATGCCATCGAGGAGACGGGCGCCAAGGGAGGAAACCTCATTGTCTCCGATCCCAAGACGGGGGAAATCCTCGCCCTCGTCTCAATCCAAGATGGGAAGCCCGGGAATCTCTCCGCCATCAATTCGCCCTACGAGCCTGGGTCTACCCTCAAGCCCTTCACAGTGGCTGCCATTCTCAACCACTCCGTCGCCACCCTCGCGGATAGCGTAGACGGCGAAGAAGGAGCGTGGTTGGCCGGAGGAAGGATGCTCAGGGACGTCCATCCGTATGGCATGATAACGCTGGCTGACGCGCTCCGGGTCTCCTCGAACGTAGGTGTGGCAAAGATCGCGGAGGGTCTCTCTCCCGCGCAGCAGTTTCAGATGCTCCGGGACTTCGGATTTGGCACCCGGACTGGAATAGGGCTCCAACCGGAGTCTTCCGGAAGGCTCCCCCGTCCTTCTGATTGGTCTCGCACTTCTCCGTCCCGACTGGCAATCGGGTATGAGATTTCGGTGACGCCCATCCAGATGGCCATGGCCTATGGGGCTCTTGCCAACGGCGGGAAGCTCATGGAGCCACGGATCGTCAGGGAGCTCAGAGACCCTGACGGCGGGACGGTATTTCGATCCGAGCCGACGGTGATCAGAAACGTCATCTCGGCCGACCTCGCCCAGGAGATCTCCCAAGTCCTGGTGGACGTGGTGGAAGATGGAACAGGCTCAGAGGCTCATCTGGCCAGCTTCTCTGTTGCAGGGAAGAGCGGAACCAGTAGGGCTCATGGAGATGGGGGATATGTGGACGGGCACTACGCCTCGTTCGTGTGTTACTTCCCTGTGGAAGATCCCCAGTTAGTGGTGTTTGTGAAGTTGGATCGGCCAGATGGCGCCTATTACGGTGGCTCGACGGCTGCTCCAGTTACCCGGGCGACCATGGAGGCGGTGCTTGCCGCCCACCAGGCGCCTATCGACTGGGGAGCCATGGCTTCCCACGTCCGGCGGCAGCCGAGGAATAAACCCTCTGCGGGGGCTCAATTCGCCTCAAGTAATCCTTCCCCCTCCCCTCCGGTCCGTACGCCCCGGACCTCCTCACCACCGGAGACGGGCGCAGTAGTCCCCGACGTCTCCGGTCTTGCTCCTCGGCTGGCCGTCCGCCGGCTTCATGCCCGTGGTTTTCGCGTCCGTTTGGACACTTATGGATCGGTAGTCGGCACCGATCCACCACCCTTCACGCCCCTTTCTCCTGGAGATACCGTTCGAATCCTGGTCCGAAAGGCAGGCGATGGTTAGCCCCGGCCTGCCTTTGGAGGCCGTGGCCCAACGCCTTCGGGATGCACGGCTCCTGCTGGCCACCCAGGGACCCCAGGATGTTGCCGTAACAGGTGTTTCCCAAGACTCTCGACAGGTTTCCCATGGGGACCTCTTTCTGGCCTGGAAAGGGGTGGACTACGACGCCCACGACTACGCAGCCTCAGCGGTGGAAGCTGGGGCGGTGGCTGCTGTGGTGGAGCACTGCTTGCCTGATCTGAACGCGAGCCAGCTCCAGGTCAGCAACGGACGTTTGGCCGGCGCTCTGGCTGCTGACTCCGTATTGGGATCACCCTGGACCGATCTCTTTCTGGCGGGGATCACCGGTACCAATGGGAAGACCACAGTGGCCGTTCTGGTCCGGCACCTTTTGGGGATGAGAGGGCCTTCCAGGGCGATAGGGACTCTCGGACTGGTGGAAGACTCCGGGACAGTTCGATCCGGGACCGAGGGACTCACCACGCCAGGCCCTGTCCAGATTTCAACATGGCTCAGGGAAATGGCAGACGAGGGCGTCAGCCATGTGGCCCTCGAGGCCTCCTCGCACGCGTTGGCCCAGTATCGGCTGGACGGCACGCGCTTGGATGCCGTTGTGTTCACGAACCTGAGTCAAGACCACCTGGACTACCACACCGGCATGGACGAGTACCGGTCTGCGAAGGGGCGAATCCTGGACCTCCTGAAGCCGGATGGGTGGGCGGTGGTGAACCGAGACCAAGATGCCTGGGAGGCCCTCTCCACAGCCCAGGACCGGACCCTCTTCTTCGGGATTGAAGGTGGCCCCGGGGGCCTCACCCTCCAAGCTCAACAGGATCGCCGCCAACTCCTGGCTTCTGATCTTGAGCTCTTACCCGAAGGCTCCCGGTTCTGCCTGTACGTAGGCCAGGAAACCGCTGTTGTCGACCTCCCTCTGCTCGGGCAGTTCAATGTGGAAAATGCGTTGGCGGCGGCCGGCGTGGCCTTGGCTGCAGGCATGAGTTTGGCAGAGATCGCGCAGGGCCTCTCTTCGGCACCCCAGATCACGGGCCGCCTCGAACGTATCGCGAAAGAGCCGGTGACCGTGGTCATCGACTTCGCCCATACGTCCGATGCTTTGGAGAGGGTCCTGAAAACTCTGCGCCCCCTGGTCAAGGGGCGGCTCCTGGTTCTTTTCGGTGCCGGTGGGGATCGGGACAAAGGGAAGCGACCCCGCATGGGTGACGTCGTGGCTCGCCTTGCCGACCTGTCTTTCGTCACCTCGGACAACCCCCGGACAGAAGATCCGGAGGTCATCATCGATGAGGTAGTGGCCGGCATGGGTGAGGCGCCGTTCCAGCGTTTTCCCGACCGGCGGGAAGCCATCGCCGAGGCCCTGACCGAGGCCCGGCCGGGAGACCTGCTTCTCTTGGCCGGAAAGGGTCACGAGACCTACCAGGTGGTGGGCCAGGAGCGGTTGCCCTTCGACGAGAGCAGCATCGTCCGGGAGCTTCTGGCGACTGGTGTGGGGGAGATGAGGGTATGAGCCTCATGTGGACGGACCGGGAAATCCGGAAAGCCCTGGGCCTCCCTCTTCAGGGAAGCGACTCCGATGTCGCATACACCAGGATCTCCACAGATAGCAGGAGTGTGGAAGCCGGCGATCTCTTCCTCGCTCTAGGTGGGGACAGGTTCGATGGGCATGATTTTGTATCGGATGCCCTGGCCCGTGGGGCTGCCGGCGCGGTGGTTTCCAGAGGGATCGACGCCGAGGAGAAAACACCACTCTATCTCGTTTCGGACACCCTCCAGGCCCTGGGGGACCTTGCCCATCATCGACGGATGGCTCTCGACGCAAAAGTGGTGTGCATCACGGGGTCCTCCGGAAAGACCAGTACGAAAGACCTCCTCACAGAAACCCTCCAAGGGAGTCTCCGGGTTCACTCCACCCTGGGGAATCTCAACAACCGCATCGGATTGCCCCTTACTCTCCTGGCCGCACCGGCCGAGGCCGAGGCCCTGGTCCTGGAAATCGGGACCAATGAGCCTGGGGAGATCAGGGCCCTCACCGAGGTCGCGGATCCCCAGATCGGCGTCATCACCACGGTCAGTGAAACCCATCTGGAGAAGCTGGGGTCTCTCGGCGGTGTTCTGGAAGAGAAGCTGGATCTCCTTCGGGGCCTCCCCGAGGATGGGGTCGCCGTGGTAGGGGACGAGCCTCCCATGCTCGAGGAGAGAGCCAAAGAGGTGGCCCCGAATCTCCTCGTTACGGGGTGGAGTGAGAGGGCGAGACCGGAGAATCGGCCGGAAGACCCTGGTGTGACTGACAATGGCTGCTATCACTTCCTCTGGAGAGGGGAACCGGTCCAGCTCCGGGTCCCTGGGCGGCATTCGGTCGAGAACGCTCTACTGGCCCTGGCCGTAGCCGATGCCCTGGGAGTTCCGGCGCGAGATGCGGCTCGTCGCGTCGGGAAGGTCCAGGCCGGGGGAATGCGGAGCGAGATCCGGACCCTGGGGACCCTCACCCTCATCGTAGACTGTTACAATGCCAACCCTCAGAGCCTACGGGCGGCTTTGGATCTGCTGGCCACCGTAGAACCGTTGGGCTCTCGGGTGGCTGTGTTGGGAAGCATGCTGGAGCTGGGAGAGGGGACCCGGACTCTCCATCGGGAGGCGCTGGAAGAGGCCCTGAACCTCCCCTTGGACCTCATCGTGGCCACGGGCCTCTTCGCCGAGGCGGCCCAGAGCGTGAGTCCTCCGGCGGGGGCCCCGGACCTCCTGATCGCCCCCGACCTCGACCAGGCGCGGGACGTCCTCCTTCAAGCCCTCGAAGGCACGGAGGTGGTTCTACTCAAGGCGTCTCGTGGTGTGGCGATGGAGGCTCTTATTCCGAGCCTCGAGGATCGCTTTGGACCGGGGAAGGCGGCCTGATATGCTCTACCACTTCCTCCCCCAGTTCGCCGACGTGCACATCGTCTTCAACGTCTTCCGGTACCTCACCTTCCGTGCGGCTGGGGCCGTGGTGACGTCTCTCCTTCTCGCGTTCGTGCTTGGTCCCATGACCATCCGGTGGCTTACCCGGATGAAGGTGGGCCAGGTCGTACGGACGGATGGGCCGGAATCCCACTTCGGGAAAGCGGGCACTCCCACCATGGGGGGCGTCCTCATCATCATGGCGGCCGGGTTCTCCACGCTCCTTTGGGCTGATCTGACCAATAGCTACACGGTGGTGGCCCTGGTGGCTCTCGTTTGGATGGGCCTCCTGGGATTCCTGGACGACTACCTGAAGGTGGTTCAAAGGAAATCACGCGGGCTGGTGGCTAAATATAAAATGGCCGGCCAGGTCCTTTTCGGCCTGGGGTTGGGGCTTTTCTTGATCCAATGGCCCATCTGGCCCGTACCGCCGAACTGGACCATGGTCCCGTTCTTTGCAGAGTGGGTAGCCGTCTTCTGGATTCCGGCCTACGTGCTTTTTGTGCCGGTGGTGGTGGCAGGTACTTCCAACACAGTGAACCTCACGGACGGGTTGGATGGCCTGGCAGCGGGTCTCGCAGCCATCGCCATCCTCACCTTCGGAGTTTTCGCCTATTTCATCGGGAACATCAACTTCTCCGAGTACCTGGGTCTGTTCTACCTCCCGGGTGCGGGAGAGCTGGCCATCTATGCCGCTGCCTTGGCCGGGGCCGCTATCGGATTTCTCTGGTACAACGCCCATCCTGCCACGGTTTTTATGGGGGATACGGGATCCCTGGCTCTGGGTGGGGCCATTGGGGTCATGGCGATTCTCCTCAAGGCCGAGTTCCTGCTGGTCATCGTTGGAGGTGTCTTCGTCATCGAAGGCATCTCCGTCATTCTGCAGACCGGTTACTTCAAATACACAGCTCGGAAGTATGGGGCCGGGAGGCGGGTTCTCCTCATGGCTCCCATCCATCACCACTTCGAGAAACTGGGGTGGGCTGAGTCCAAGATCGTAGTCCGGTTTTGGATCCTGGGAATCCTCTTCGCGATGATCGGCTTTTCCACGCTGAAGATTCGATGAGGCAGAAAGAAAGGAACGCCGGAGGGCTCGGAAGGATCGCCCCCGGAGCGGCAGATGAAGCCTTTGGAAGGAACAACGATTTCGATCCTCGGCCTGGGCGCCAGCGGGGCAGCCGCTGCCCGGTTGGCCCTCAATAATGGAGGAGAAGTCTATGTCTCGGATTCGCGTGTTGAACCCTCAGCTGCAGCTGGTGCAGCCGAGCTCAGAACCCTGGGAGTCCGGGTTGAGCTCGGAGGCCACGATCTGGAACGAGTGGCCGGGGCAGACACCGTGGTGGTCAGTCCTGGAATCCCGCCGGACGCTCCAGTGCTCCAGGCCCTCCGGGCTAACGGATGCGGATGGATATCCGAGCCTGAATTCGCCTTTCGGTTCCTCGATGGTCCACTGATCGCCGTGACCGGAACGAACGGGAAGACCACCACCGCCGCCATGACGGCCCACCTCCTCCAGGAGTCCGGGTTCCGTGTAGGGTTGGGTGGGAACATCGGCGCGGACTTCGGGCCTCCGGCCTCCGGCCTGGCCCTTATGGATCCGGTGCCGGATTGGTTCGTGGTGGAGGTTTCTTCCTTCCAGCTGGCTGACATCGTCGACTTCGCCCCCAGCATCGGCGTGGTGACGAACCTGGCTCCGGATCATCTGGACCGGTATCCGTCCGTAGAGGTCTACTACGCCGATAAAGCTCGCATTTTCGAGAACGCCACAGCGGGGAGCACCTGGGTTCTGAATGGCGATGCCCCGGAAGTGGAGGCTCTCGCCGGGGAAGCTCCTGGCCGGCGGTTTCGGTTCGGCGTCCAGGCCTCTGAGGAATCCCATGCGTTTCTCCGAGGGGGCGAGCTCGTTTTGAGACTTCAGGAAGGGGAGGCCACTCCCATTCTTCAGGAGCGGGAGCTTCCGACCCTCGGACGGCACAACACCGCGAATGCCCTCGCTGCTTCCCTGGTGGCCCGGGTGGCGGGGGTTTCCACCTCATCCATTGCCCGGGGTCTGAAGGAGTTTTCACCCCTTCCTCACCGCCTTGAGCTGGTGGGGAATGCCGGGGGTCTCCAGTGGGTGAACGACTCTAAGGCCACCAACGTGGCCGCAACCGTGGGAGCCCTCAGGAGTCTGGACGGCCCCATGGTCCTCCTCCTTGGCGGCAAGGACAAGGGGGAGGGCCTCGAGCCCCTGCGACAGGCCCTTCATCGGGGAGTCAGGGCAGCGGTCCTTTTTGGGGAGGCCGGAGATCGGATGGCCAGGGATCTGGAGGGTCCGGTCCCTCTTCAGGTAGTGGGCGGATCGTTTGAAGATGCGGTTGCTGTGGCTCGAGACCTCACCATGGACGGGGACATCCTTCTATTGTCCCCGGCCTGTTCCAGTTTCGACATGTTCGAGAATTATGTGGCCCGTGGGGTCCGGTTCACATATCTGGCCAAGGGAGATGCCTAGCGTGGCCCCTCGGCCCCTGAACGTTGCTCCGGCCGGCCCGGTGGCAATTCCTGACGCCGGGTTGGGAATAGGATGGGAGCCGGCCGTTCTCATGGGCGTGACGCTGATGCTCTTCACATTCGGCCTCGTGACCCTCTCCAGTGCCACGACCTTCCTGGCCCATCAGGCCGGAGAGCGGGCGCCCCACTATGTGCTTCAGCAGGCCTTCGGCGGGGCTCTGGGACTCGGAGCCCTCGTGGTCTTCTCCCGCATCCCGTACCAATGGTGGAAATCGCTGGCTTGGCCGGGCCTGGCCTTCACCTGGATCCTGCTCATGATCCTCATCCTTCCCGGAACGGAAGGAATCGCGCCCAAGATCAACGGCGCCAGGCGGTGGCTCATACTCCCGGTAGGCCAGGTACAGCCCTCCGAGCTCGCGAAAATGGCCCTCGTCATCTGGACGGCGGCGCTGGCGGTAAAGAAACAGGCCTACTTCCAAAGCCTTCGCAGGGGACTCCTCCCTTTCCTTCTGGTATGGGCGGCCGTCCTCATCCCCATCGGGGCAGAAGATTTCTCCACGGCATGCCTAGCCGGAATGCTTGCGGGAATCGTGGTGTTCGCCGCAGGTGCACGGATCGCCCATTTCATGTTCCTCGGCCTTGTCCTGCTCCCGGTGGTCATGCTCAAATTGGGAAGTGGCTTCCGGTTCGAGCGCATGCAGGCGTTTTGGAACCCGGCCTTCGATCCCTCCGGTGCCTCATACCAGGTCCACCAGTCGCTGGTGGCCATCGGTTCGGGGGGGCTCACCGGCGTCGGTTTCGGGGAGGGGCGCCAGAAGTTCGGCTTCGTCCCGGAACCCCATAACGACTTCATTTTCGCCATGATCGGGGAGGAATGGGGGCTCCTTGGAGTCCTATTTGTGGTGAGTCTATTCATGACCCTTGTTATGGTCGGATTTCGCATCGCCCAGCGGGCCCCAGATCTCTTCAGCGAGCTTCTGGCCATTGGGTTCACCAGCCTCATCGCCCTTCAAGCCACTCTCCATATGAGCGTCGGCTTGGGCCTCGTCCCCAACACCGGGCTGGCTTTGCCCCTCATTTCCTACGGCCGATCCAATCTTGTCGTGACCATGGCCTCCATCGGGATTCTCATTGCCATCGCACGGGCGCAACCCGGCGCGCAACCCGACCAGAGGGGGGGGCATGCCTAGAGAGGGATTCCAACCCACCGTGGCGGTCTTCTCTGGAGGCGGGACAGGGGGGCATCTCTACCCGGCTCTGGCATTGGCCGAGGGGCTCTCGACGCTCAGGCCCGACCTCCGGCCCTTTTTCGTCGGGGCCCACCAGGGGGTGGAAGCCCGGATCCTGCCGGAACGAGGAGTGGACCACATGCTTCTCCCCGTGCAGGGAATTCGAAGAGGCAGTTTCTTGGGAAACCTGGCCGTCATCTGGGCTCTTCTTCGGTCCCTGGTGATTACCGGACAGCTCTTCTCCCGACTGCGGCCGGGGGTGGTGGTGGTTACAGGGGGATATGCCAGCGGGCCTGCTGGCCTGGTGGCCGGCATCATGGGGATCCCACTTGCACTCCAGGAGCAAAACGCCCGACCCGGTTTCACGAGCCGAGTCTTGAGTCGCTGGTCCCGGCAGGTTCATCTGGCCTTTCCCGAAGCCAGGGATCTCCTCCCTGCCCGAGTCCGCCCAAGGTCTAGGCTGTCGGGGAATCCCGTGCGGGAAGTCATCCCAATCGACGCCACGGAGGCCATGGTTCGGTTCGGCTTGGCTCCCGGATCCCGCGTGATCTTGGTCGTTGGAGGGAGCCAGGGGGCCGAGGCCATCAATCGAGCCGTTTTGGACGTGATACGGGGCGTGGCGGATGGGGACCTGGAACGGCCGGAGGACGTGAATCTCCTCTGGGCTACAGGGCCTAAGAACCTGGAAGAGGTGCAACGACAACTGGAGGTCCTGGGCCAGCCGGAATGGGTCCACGTTCTCGGGTATATCCAGGAGATCCCCGAAGCGCTGAGTTCCGCCACCTTGGCTGTGAGCCGGGCTGGAGCCATGACCACCTCCGAGTTCCTGGCTTGGGGAGTTCCTGCCGTCTTGATTCCGCTTCCCACCGCCGCCGCGGACCACCAGAGCCGGAATGCCGAGAGTTTGGCCGGTGCGGGCACGGCCATCCATCTCCCCGAGACGAATCTCACTGGGGCCACACTCTGGAAAGCGGTGGTTTCTCTTCTGTCGACTCCGGGGGCCCTGCCAGCCATGAAGGAGGCAGCTCTGAAAGCCGGTCGGCCCAACGCCACTCGGGAGATCGCTGAGGCCCTGGAGTGCCTGCTCCCCAGACCGGTTCCCGGGCCAGGGCCCGGGTTGGTGCCCCGGTCGGGGCCGAAGGAGATGGCGTCATGACCCTCCCGGCGGCTTTCTCTGGCTCGAACGGACCGGTCCATTTCATGGGCATTGCCGGAGCCGGGATGATCTCCCTCGCTGAGCTTTTCGCCAGAAGCGGAGTTTCGGTGACGGGGTGCGACCTTCAGCCGGATCCGGCCGCACGGGCCCTCTCTTCTTGGGGGTGTGAAGTTTTTCAGGGTCATGATCCGGACCATGTCGAAAAAGCGTCGGCTCTGGTGATTACCGCCGCCGTCCCCCCGGACCACTCGGAGATCCAACGGGCCCGGGAGCTTGGAATCCCCGTGATGAAGAGGGCCGAGGCCTTGGGGGAATGGGTGAATCCGGGTCGGGTGGTGGCCGTTGCAGGGACCCACGGAAAAACCACCACCACCGCCATGGCCACAGAGGTTCTAGTGGCGGCTGGAATGAACCCCACCGGGCTGGTGGGTGGGCGGGTGGCGGAATGGGAATCGAATCTCCGGTTGGGAGATGATGAACTCTTCGTGGTGGAGGCTGACGAATACGATCGGTCCTTCCACCATCTCAGGCCTCAGGTCGCTGTCCTGACCAACCTGGAAGCAGATCACCTGGACATCTATGGGGATCTGGAAGGGGTAGAAGATGCCTTCCAGATCTTCCTGGAGGGTGTGTTGCCAGAGGGGCACGTGGTTGCATGTGGTGACGATCATGGCGTCAGCCGTCTTCTCCCGGGCCTCGGAGGAAGGGCCCGAACCTACGGGCTCAATGCTGGGTCGCAGCTGCTAGGTATTGGGGTCCGGGAGAGCGAGGACGGGGCGCGGTTCGAGGTGGTGGAGGACGGAGTACATCAGGGGGAGATTTCTCTCCGGATTCCGGGGCTTCACAACATCCGGAATGCCCTAGGGGCCGCGATGGCCGCCAGGTCCTTGGGTGTGGAGTGGGGAGCCATTCGACGGGGCCTCAGCGCCTTTCGGGGCGTGGGACGCCGGTTCGATCTCCTGGGAGAAGTCGGAGGGGTGACCGTGGTGGATGACTATGCGCACCATCCCACCGAGATCCGGGCTACGCTTGATGCCGCCCGAGGACGGTTCCCGGGTCGTCGCATCGTGGCAATTTTCCAACCCCACCTCTTTTCCAGGACCCGGGACTTTGCCCAAGATTTCGGAGAGGCCCTCGCCGGAGCCGACGAAGTCTGGGTCACGGAGATCTATCCTGCCCGTGAGGCTCCGATACCTGGGGTCACTGGGGTCCTGGTCGCTCAGGCCACGTTGGACGCAGGATCTCCTCGCGTCTCCTTCCATCCAGAGCTGGCTGAGCTTCCACAGGAAATCCTACCGAACCTCCTCCCCGGGGACGTGTGCCTGGCCATGGGTGCAGGATCCATCGAGTTCTTGGGAGAGGATCTTCTTAGCGCCCTCCGGGATCGCCAAGATGAGGAGGTCGCCAGTCCATGAAGCGATGGCTGACCTTCGTATTCGTCCTGGCTCTGGCGGTTGCTCTTGGCGGGGTAGTGTCCAGGGTCCCCGAGGCACTGGTGGAGGTGGAAGCTTTCAAGGTCACGGAGGTCCGGCTCAGGGGCGCCCGATTCCTGGAACATGAGGACGTCCTGGAGTCATTGGATCTTTCTTCTGGAGCCAGCGTCTGGGACGACACGAAGGTACTGGAGGCCCGGTTACAGGAACATCCACTGGTCGACGACGTCAAAGTCCATCGGCGCTTTCCCGACGCCCTCTTGGTCCAGGTGGTTGAAAAGGTGCCGGTTGCTCTCTTTCCGAATCCGACACTGGAGCCGGTGGACGAATCCGGCCAAATCCTCCCTATCGATCCGGCCCTTCACAAGTTGGATCTACCCCTCATGACGTCAGCTGGAGAGGGAGGGCTCGGATCACTCACGCGTGCTGGACGCCGCTTGGCGGCCGGGGAGATCTCCCGCCTTGCTCAGGGTGACCCGGAATTCCATTCGAGAATCTCGGACCTTGCTCTGAATCCCAGGGGAGACATGAGAGTTCGGATCTCGGACTCACCTGTCACCCTGCGCTTCCGTCCCGGCCTGCCAAGTGGGCGGATCCAGGCCGGCCTTCGAGTCCTGAGGGACGTTCAGGGGAGGTTCGGAGATAGCAGGGTTGTGGAGTTGGATCTCCGCTTTGAAGACCAGATAGTCGTTCGATTCGGTAGGGCCGGAGGAAACTGAACATGCGCGCGAATCTCATTGCCGCCCTGGATATCGGCACCTCCAAGACCTGTGCCGTCATTGGTGAGCTGACGGGAGACGCACGCAGGCGTCCAGGGCTCAAGGTCCTCGGGGTTGGGCAAGCCCGGACATCCGGTATGCGCCGGGAAGTGGTGACCCACATCGAAGAAACCACCGATTCCGTAAAGCGGGCCGTGAAAGAAGCGGAGCTCATGGCCGGAGTTACGGTGGATCGGGTGTACGCGGGCATCGCGGGGGAACACATCCAGGCATTCTCCTCATCAGGGGTCGTTGCGGTGGGTGGTGAGGAGGTCACGGCTTCAGACGTTTCTCGAGTTCACGAGGTCGCACGGGCCATTGCTCTCCCTCCGGACCGAGAACTCCTCCACGCCATTCCCCAAGAGTACAAGGTGGACCACCAGGGGGGAATCAAGGATCCGGTGGGCATGGCGGGCACCAGGCTGGAGGCCGAGGTCTACCTGGTGACATCGGCATCGGCATCCACCACAAATATTCGAAAAGCTGTGTCCCGGGCCGGCTATCGAGTCCAGGAGTTTGTCCTGGAGCCCCTGGCCTCCTCACGGGCCGTTCTCACCGAGGATGAGAAAGAGGTGGGGGTGGCGATGGTGGAGATGGGGGGGGGCACCACCGATCTGGCTGTTTTCTACGAGGGCAAGATTCGCCACGTAGCGATCCTTCCCTTCGGCGGCCTCACAGTGACCAACGATCTGGTCAAGGGCCTCTCCATTCCCTTTGCTGAGGCGCAGAAGGCCAAGGAACAGTTCGGAGCGGCATTCGCTCAGATGGTGGATCCACAGGAGACGGTGGAGTTGCCAGGACCGAGCCCAGGACAGCGCCGCCATGTGGCCCGGGAGCTCATCGCTCACATCGTGGAGCAGCGTCTGGACGAAATGTTCGGACTCGTCCAGGGGGAGCTGGATAGGGCCGAGGTCCTGGACAAGCTCGGCGCAGGGATCGTCCTCTCGGGCGGAACCACCACCCTCCACGGAACGGTTGAGTTGGCTCAGCAGGTTTTTGCCGCTCCGGTTCGGGCTGGGAAGCCCGAGGAGGGATTGACGGGGTTGGCCGATTCGGTAGCCCTGCCCCGGTTTTCGACGGCGGCAGGTCTGGCTCTCTACGGTGCGGACCGGTTCGAGGAAACGGGGGAGGGAGCGTCGACCCTCACCTCGGGCCTGGTCACGAAGCTGGCCGCCTGGCTGAAGGAATTTTTCTAATGGACGCCCCCCGAGATTCGAGAGTCGTCCGTGGTCGAACGCATATGGTTTTTTTGAAACGGTGTCTGCTCACACCAAGTCCCGGAGGTAGGAATGATGATCTTTGAGTTCGAGGACAGTCCTGCGCGCAACGCCCGAATGAAGGTTTTCGGGGTAGGGGGTGCAGGTGGGAACGCGGTAAACAGGATGATTGATGAGGACCTCGAGGGTGTGGAGTTCATCTCCGCCAACACCGACGCCCAGGTTCTGAAGGGGTCGAGGGCCCAAGTCACGATTCAGTTGGGGAAGAAGCTCACCCGAGGGTTGGGAGCGGGAGCCCGGCCAGAGATCGGACGACAGGCTCTTCATGAGAGCCAAGAAGATGTCCGGAAAGCCCATGGGT
The DNA here is from genome assembly GCA_039656355.1 of Gemmatimonadota bacterium. Lineage (GTDB taxonomy): Bacteria > Gemmatimonadota > Gemmatimonadetes > Longimicrobiales > Gaopeijiaceae > JABDNZ01. The sequence goes on from JBDHMC010000014.1 coordinate 14,953, forward strand.
GGGGGGACTGGGACCGGCGCTGCGCCCATCGTCGGGGAAATCGCCAGAGAACTGGGTGCCCTGACGATCGGGATCGTTACCCGCCCCTTCTCTTTCGAGGGGAAGAAGCGGATGCGGCAGGCGGAGCAGGGGTTGGCTGAACTCCGACGGACCGTGGACACCATGATCGTAGTTCCCAACGACCGGCTCCTGAGCGTCGTGGGCAAGGGCACGTCCTTCCGGGAAGCCTTGAAACGGGCCGACGAGGTCCTGCTTCATGCAACCCAGGGAATCAGTGACCTCATCAGAGTCAGTGGTGAAGTGAACGTCGACTTCGCTGACGTTCGTACCATTATGGCATGTCGGGGGCCCGCACTCATGGGCTCGGGCTTCGGAGAAGGAGACGATAGGGCCCAAGAAGCTGCGCAAGAGGCCATTTCGTCGCCCCTATTGGACGAAGTCTCCATCGCCGGGGCCAAAGGCGTGCTCATCAACATCACCGGGGGAATGGATCTGGCCATTGACGAGGTGTCCCAGATCTCTAGCATTATTCAGGAAGAGGCCGGAGACGACGCGGAGATCATTTTCGGGGCCGTCCACGACCCAGCTCTGGAGGGGCAGATCCGGGTCACGGTCATTGCCACCGGGTTCGATCGTTCGGAGGCTCTTGAAGAGAATGTAATTCGACCTGAGTTTTCTCGAGCGTCACAGACTCAGCCCAAGCAGCAGGTGCAAGTACCGGTACAACAACCCATGAGAAGGGTGATGGCGGTAGGTGGAACCAGCGAACCTATGGAAATGCCTCTACAACGTTTCCCTGATCGGGTCATTACCACTGAACAGATCCGGGAGTTGGATATACCCACATTTATCCGACGGCAGATGGACTGAGGTTTGAATGACCAGAATACCAAGACCTTCTTCCCCCCTTGTCCTCCTTGGTGGGGCCGGGGCCCTGGGTCTAGCCCTCCTTGTGGGGCGCCAGGTGTCCGCCGGACCTCCCGAGGTCGGGCCCCTGGAGCCGGTAGTGGCTGCGCCGGCCGAGAGGCTGGAGGTATTTCACCTTCAGCAGGGACAGACTTTGGGAGAAGTTTTCCAAAGGGCAAAGATTGGAGGGTCGGATCAGAATTCCCTCCTGCTGGCGTTTCGGGAGCAGGCGAACCCTAGGAGGATGAAGGAAGACACCCGGATCACCTTCCGTTGGCACCCGGAGGGGGATCGGCTTCGGGGCATAGATGTGACATTGAGCAGAGACGAAACCGTCCGCCTATTACGGGACGAGGTGGGCTGGTCGTCTGACCTGGTCCTGACACCGGTCTGGGTCGACACACTCTTCGTCTCCGGAGCCATCGAAAACCTCCTCTGGTTTGCCGTCATCGACAATCCAGCCC
>JBDHMC010000015.1:0-17606 GCA_039656355.1 Gemmatimonadota bacterium
CGGAACCTATGGTAGCCCCCATGCGCCAGGACTTGGTTCGCCTCGGTTTCAAGGAGATGCGAACGGCAGAAGACGTAGAGGGGCTTTTAGAGTCAGATGGAACGGTGATGGTAGCGGTGAATTCCGTCTGCGGCTGCTCGGCCGGGGGCATGCGTCCGGCCATGGCCATGGCACTCCAGAACGCCAAAAAACCCCAGCTTCTCACCACAGTCTTCGCAGGTCAGGAACTGGATGCGACGGAGAAGGCACGGGAGTACTTCGTCGGATACCCGCCTTCGTCACCCTCGGTGGCAATCCTCAGAGACGGTGTGATGGTCTACATGATGGAGCGGAACCAGATCGAGGGGCACACCCCACATGAGATCGCTGACGCTCTCAAGGGCGCTTTCGACGAACACTGCGATTGAGCGAGAGCCGGGAAAAGAGGGCCCCAATGAAGAGCCCGGTCTGCCAAGAAGCGGACCGGGCTCTCAGTCTCTCGGGTGAGTCCCGACACCGGTCAGGGGCTGTCCCCCAGGAGTTCCGCGATTTCCGGATCCTCGGCAAGATCTTCCTCTGTGAGCTCCGGGAAATCGTCTTCTCTAAGAGGGGCTACAGCCTCAGGGGGGGAAGCGATCTCTTTCGGCTTCGCTTCTCTTCGAAGCTGGCGGAGACCGTCCAGACTAAACACTCCACCGCCCCGTGCAGCCACGTAGAGGAAGACGAAGGAATACAACGCCGCAGTCTCTCCACCGTTCAAAAGGGGCCAAAGCCCTTCCGGAGCGCTCACCTGGAAGTAAGCCCAGGCCATCTCACCGGCCAGGATAAAAGCCACGGGCCTGCTGAATAGCCCCAGGACGAGCAACGTCCCTCCCACAACCTCCAGAAGGCCTGCCAGGCCCATCATACCGAAGAAATCCCCCACCCGTTCGCCACCAGGGAACCCAAACAGTTTCTGGGCCCCGTGCTGCCAAAAGAGAAACCCGGTTACGATCCGAAGAAGGTTGATAGCGACCTGTTCGGTCCAGATGGTCTTCTTTCCATTCACCTGAGATTCCTCCTCCACCCTGAGGGATTCTTCCTTCCACCGCGTGCACCCGGGACTCTGAAGCCCCGGTTGTGGGCTCTACGACCCGGAGAGTGTATTGGTGTCAGGAACCATCTCCTAAGCGCTTCTGTTTCTTCTTGGCAAAGCGACGTCGGCGTCTTGCCTCTCTGGGTGTCTCCCCTGGGTACCGGATAGTGACTTCCACACCGCCCATCAAGGCCAGCCCACGGATTCTAAGGACCGGAGCATCCGGATCCGGGCTCAGCACCGAATCTTCTCTATGCTCAAAACTTCCAAGGATCGCGATGCCATCAGATTCCACTGCTAGGCCGGGTGGAACCACAATCTCCGCCCCACCCATGGCGGTGAAAACCCAGACCTCTGTCACTCCAGGTGGGAGGAGGGCCTCCCGGAAGTCCAGGTTCACCCCCCCCATCACCGCTACGGCGTAGTTTTGCCGGGCAGGAATCCATCGCCCTTTCCGGTCTACTCCCCCCAGCAGGGCCACCATCAAACCCCGTTCCTTCACCCGGTGTGCTGGGACGGAGGCCTGAGCACGTTCTATGGCAGGAGAGGCCACATCCTCCTGTCTTACCGGGAGATCGCCTGAAGGAAGGTCCGCCAGGAGTTTCCGGATATCGTCCAAGGATTCGGCTTTGTGGGCCTTATCCACCCGCCGTTCGAACTCCTCCAACGACAAAACGTCGTTTGCGAAGTGCTCGCAAAGGGCATCGATCGCCTTTTGTCGCGTCGTCCCCAACCCTTCGCCGCCGGACTCGGTCATCTCACCCCTCGTTCCGGTATACGATGTTCCCGCCCACCATGGTGACTTCCACCTGGACAGTGGGGATCTCTACGGGATCAATCTCAAAAAGGTCCTGCGAGAGCACCACAAGGTCCGCATATTTGCCAGCCTCCAACCGCCCCACACTTCCCTCTGCGAACCCGGCATAGGCGCTTCCCCAAGTATAGGCCGTCAGTGCCTCCTCGAGCGAAATCTTCTCTTCGGGCACCCAACCGTCCGGATTCCCCCCATCGGTGGTCCTCCGAGTCATTGCCGCGTACAGCCCTTGGCGTACATCCATAGGCGCTACGGTCCAGTCAGACCCGAAGGACAGAGGGGCACCAGCGTCCAAAAGACTCCGGAAGGCATAGGTAGTCTTGATTCGCTCCGGACCAATGCGCTTTTCCGCCCATCGTCCATCGTCGATGGCATGATACGGTTGCATAGCCGGGATGACACCCAGGCTCGAGAACCGCGCGACCGCCTCGGGGGAAAGATGCTGGGCATGCTCGATTCGGAATCGCCTGTCTCTAGGGCCATTTTGCTCGACGGCACTCTCGTAGACGTCCAGGAGCCAATCGTTGGCTTGGTCGCCGATGGCGTGGATGAAGAGTTGAAGGCCGGCTTCGTCCCCGGCCAGAGCCCACCGACGAAGGGACGCCGTGTCCGTGGTCAGCAAGCCCGAGGTGCTTGGATCATCGGAGTAGGCGTCGTAGAACCACGCCGTCGTGGACCCCAACGATCCGTCCACGAAACCCTTTAACCCTCCCCACCAAAGGTAGTCGTCCCCCGTCCCATTCTCCTCCACGAAGTCTCGGAGGCGCTCCCACGTGGATATTGGCACCACCGAGTAGACACGCATCTTGAGGCGGCCATCGGCCCGAGCTCTCTGGAAGGTCTCCAGATCACCCCATGTCCCCACGTGGTGGGTTTGGGTCACACCCATGGAGAGAGCGTACTCAATGGCATCGTCCAAGGCTCGATCCGACTCCTCGCCTGTTGCCTCGGGCATGACCCGGGTCACCAAACCCATGGCTTCGTCCTTCAGGACACCGGTGGGTTCACCGGTCTCCGGATCCAGGACAATCTCCCCACCTGGGGGAACCGGCGTGGATGCAGTTATCCCAGCCAAGTCCAAGGCCACGGAGTTGGCCAGGGCCATGTGGCCGTCCAAGCGGGACACAAAAACCGGATTGATAAGGGTGCCGGCATCAATCCAACCCTTTTGGGGGAGCTCCCCTCCCCACATTTCATGGTCCCAATCACCTCCGACAACCCACTCGCCGGGTTCCATGCCCTCCAAGAACCTGACAATACGTGCGCCGAATTCGTCTCTGGAATCCGCGTCCCGGAGATCCACACTGGAGAGTTGAAAGCCCCCGGAAATAAAATGTGTGTGGCTATCGATGAAGCCGGGAACCACCATTCGGCCTTTCAGCCGAACTACCTCGGTCCCACGGCCGCTCAGGGCACGGATCTCTCGGTTGGTGCCCACAGCCTGAACGAAGCCGGCGGTCACAGCCAACGCTTCAGCCGGCGGGTCGCCTGGGATTCCGGACCAGACGTTACCCCCAATGAAAACGATGTCGGCTGGGACCTCGGGAGAGGAGCACCCAACAGCCGCAACAAAGGCTACACCGGAAAGCACGAGAAGACCGTTTTGGAAGATGGACATCCGTTCACTCGAATGAGAAAGGGTTCGCAGAAGTTTGGTGAAAGGTTATCCTCCACCAGTCCACTGAATCAAGGTGAAAAATAAGGGAGACTCGGCAAATCGCGTACTCCTACCCAGCCCCTTTGTTCTGTCCCAGTCCGCTACACCCCCACCAAAAGCGTTCACCCGAACCCTCCGGGACCCGAGGTCCTCCACTGCCCCGCCTCACCCCCTCGGTAATCCGAGGGAAGGCTTGATTCACCATCAGTTTATCGGGAAACATCAGGTTTCCAACCACCAGTGGACCGAAAGAAAACCCAATCCCCAGCAGCGATTTTGCCAAACCCAGCACGCTCAGAGGATTGGGCATGGTTCATGCACGACATCAGGGTAAGGAAAAGGAACAATACCTGTATCCGGGAGGCCCCATTCGTACTTTCTTTGTGAGCTTGTTGGGAGCGGCCACTTTGACTGTTGGGCTCATGTTGGTGAGACAACACCAGAAGGAGGCCGAATCGGAGGCGCAGCGTAAGGTTCCTGCCGGTGAACGGATGGCCAGGAACGTTTCTCTTGAAAAGCTTCGGGAACTAGGCCTCTAACCCGTCCCGATCAAGTCAGGAATCTCCACCTTCCGGCCCGTCGCCCGACGGCGTCGCGGAGGTGTGGTCGTGCAGGATCCTCCAATTTCCTTCCATTTTCTGCAGAACCAGGGAGAAATACCCCGACGAGGCCACCACCCCGCCCTCCTCCGGACGGAAGAGCACATACTGTCCAAGGGCGAGTGCGTGTCCGTCCCCCAGAGGAAGAACCTCGATCCCCTCGAATCTCAGAGAGTCCCGGACCGTGCCCGGGGCCCAGTACGTTTCCCGGTATCGAGTTTCCACGTCCTCCCAACCTCGAGTAACACCGGTGGCCCCCGAAAACGTCAGCTCTTCCGATTTCCAGTAGTCGTCCAGGAACCCACTCAAGTCTCCACCATTCCATGAGGCCGCGGAAGAAATCAACATACTTTCGACCTCCGAGGCGGCAATATTTTCCGCTTCGCCCGGCCCGGGTGCCTCAGGAGACCGCTGCCGCTCGAACTCACACGCCCCCAGACACACGGAAGCAAGAAGCCCAAGGGAATAGAGACGGCGGCGGCCGGTATCCGAACCCGACCCCCGCCGATACTGCCAGGACCACCGCAGGTCCTTCATTCAAAGAACGTGACGTTTTTCTCGATAAAGCCCGTCCACTCCGGGGGTACATCGGTGTCCGGGAAGATGGCCGTAACGGGACACTCGGGCTCGCAAGCACCGCAATCGATGCATTCTTCCGGATGGATATAGAATTGATCGTCACCTTCGTAGATACAGTCCACCGGGCAGACCTCGACGCAGGCAGCGTCCTTCGTCCCAATGCACGGTTCCGCAATGATGTAGGTCATTCCGCCTCCCTAGGGTCTTGCCACCAGTTCTGAAAAAGCCCGTGGCCGTAGAAGCCAGGTTACACTCGCGGGGTCGTTCGTCAAGGCTTCAATCCCCTTCCTGATCCCAGCGAACATCAGGAACGCCAGCCCGGCAGTTCTCCAGGCGGGCCATTGCAAAGAGGAGATCCGAAAGCCGGTTGAGGTATCTGACCACCACCGGATCCGAGTCCTCCTCCTGGTTCAGCCTCACCACGGCCCGTTCGGCCCGTCGACAAATCGTCCGCGCCATGTGGAGTATTGAAGCGCCCCTCGTTCCTCCGGGAAGGATGAAGCTACGGAGTTCAGGGGTCTCTTCTGTGGCCGCGTCGATCCACGTCTCCATTTGCTGGATTCTGCCCGCTGGAAGGATTGGCAGGGCTGGCCGAGCGGCCCCATCCTCGGCTCCCGGGCTGGCGAGGGACGCCCCGAGGCTGAAGAGGTCTTGCTGAATCCAACCCAGCCACCCCAACATCTCCTCGTCGGAGACGGCCTCGACACTCAAACCCAGGGCGGCGTTCAACTCATCCACGGCCCCATAGGCCTCGACTCTGATGTGAGCCTTCGAAACCCTTCCACCACCGAAGAGCCCGGTATCCCCGTCATCGCCCGTTCGAGTATAGATCTTCATGGCCTGCTCCCTGTGCGGCCTCAGCGAAGCCGGGTCAAGCGACGAACGGCTTGGGCCTTCTCCAATAAGGATTTGGTCTTTCCCTCGGCTCCATTTCCTGTGTCCATGGCGGAAAGAAGCTCCCTGACGTCAAGCACCAACTCCATGTAGAGCTGGTCCCGTTGAAACTCGAAATCCAGCTGGGCCATGGCCTCCTCATCCCCCTTCTCCTCCGCCCTTTTGAAAGCCTCCCGGTATAGTTGGTCCACATTTCCAAGAATGCGTTTCCGGTCTCTCATGCCGATGCCCCTCCGGTTATCTCCCGACCGCCATTCAGGGCCAATGCCCCGGCTCCATGGGTGAAGTAGTCCCGGATGCGTTCCTGGAGTTCTTCGAAATGCCCCTCAAACAGGTGCCCCGCACCGGGGACCGGTACAACAGTCACATGATCTCCCAGTCTTCCGAGCACTTCACCAACCTCCCGGCCTGACCCAAACTCGTCGTGTTCACCCTGAAGGACCAGCACCGGTTTCTTTACACGAGCGAGGAAGGAATAATCATAGACATGGATGGGCGTGCCCATAGCCACCAAAGCCACCACCCTGGGGTCTTCCACGCCCACACTCAACCCCACCATAGAGCCGAAGGACAACCCCCCTGCGACGATGGGGAGGTCTGGAAGCCCCAGCTCGAGCCAGTCCAGCGCAGCCCGCACGTCCTCCTCCTCCCCGAAGCCCTCGTCGTACGAACCTGTGCTGTACCCCACCCCCCTGAAGTTGAACCGCAGGGTTCGTAACCCAACGTCGTTCAAGGCACGGGCTGCCCGATAGACGGCCTTGGTGTGCATGGTGCCGCCCTGGATGGGGTGAGGGTGGCAAAAGACAGCACCGCCGCGGGGGTCGGTGGCAGGGTTTCGGAGGGCCGCTTCCAAATGTCCATGGGACACAGGGATCTTCACAAGTGGCTCTCCGGTAGGAGGAGGATATCGAAGCCGGGAGAGAAGAGATCTCCTCGCGCCGCCCCATGGGCACGGCTATGTTGTTTGTGCCCCCATCATGGGTCAAGTGATCAGGCCACAGGAGGATCCCCATGTCCAGCGAACACCCGGATCAAGACGCCTTATCAGAGGAAGCAAATAGCCTCTACTGGGAGTCGGACCAGAGTGTCAATCAGATCGGGGAGGCACTTGACCTTTCCAAGGGCGTTCTCTATGGCCTCATCGCGGCCCTCCCGGCCGGAATTTCCTGCCCGGGGTGCAGCGAGGAGATGGCCTTCCCCAATCGTACGGCTCGTGACAAAGGCTTCCTGGCCTGTCCCGAGTGTGGGATGGAGGAAGAGGAGGCGGCTGTCCTGGCCTTCTGGGAAGGGAAGGGTGATGTCGAGGAGGAGGGTGTCTCAGGAGAACCCACGGCTTTGGCCCGGAGAGCCGGCGAGGCCATGCAAAGGGCCGTGCACGCCGGCAAGGAGCAGGTGTCCAGCCTCACCCCTCGTGGCCGATTGGTCGCCGGGACGGCCCTCTTGGGGGTCGCCGCCGGTCTTGCTCTCGGCGCCTATTTTCGGAAGCGGTAAACCGGGATTCCCCCTGGAAACCCGTAACGTCCCCCGAGCGATCTGATTCTATGGACCGGCGCTTCGACCCCCGTTCCATCGTCACGCCCTATGCCTTCGCGGTCCACCCTGATCTCCTGGGCCGGCCCTTGGCGACCCCTTGGCAGCGCCTGGGAGCCATTCTCGTAGACCTGGTGGTCATCGGGTTCATATCCCAGATCGGTCTAGCCCCCCTGGCCATCGGCTCCACCGCTCTACTCTTCTGGTTGGCCTTCCGCAAACCCAGGAAGGTTGTCTTTGGAAAGATCTTCCGCATTGCCGTGGGCTGCCTGGGGTTTCTCGTCCTCCTCGGAACCCTTGGCGTGATCCTCTATTTTCAATTCGAGGACGAGATTCGGGCTGTGGTCAAGACGGGCGCCGATGCCCAGAGCGAGACAGGGGGACTGGCCGGCGGCGGCGACACGACCGACCCCGAAGAGGCAGCCTTGGGGATTCTCGATGTCGTCCGAGGTGCCCGCGGAGCATTGGCGCTCCAAGGTGCCGCCACGCGGGAAGAAGCCCAGGCCTTGATGAACGTTTTCGTTCTCAGTGGGTTGGATGCAGGCCTTGCTCGAAGCCAAATCCGGGACCTTCTGGGTGGCCTCATTCCGGAGGACGCGATCTGGGCCCCGGACGCCGAGGACATGATGGACGAGGCTATGGGAAACCTCGCCCCTCCTGAAGGGCAACCCGCTGAGAATCCCGCCATTGAGGGAGAGGACGACCCCGAGGAAGCTTCCTTAACCTTGAGCCCCGCGGCCACGGACATCATCGATTCCCTGAACCGCACCATCCAACTCACGGAAGAGGCCCGGGCCGATGCCGAGACCGCCCGGGAGAGAACTCAACAGGCCCTGGAGAGAACTGAACAGGCCCTGAAGGAGGAACAGGCCCGAGGACCCTTCAGCTGGCTGCGGGACCTCATCCGTGAGCTGGGAACATGGTCCGCATGGGCAGCGATTTACCTCACCATCGCCCACGCTTGGTGGAGAGGGACCAGCATCGGGAAGAAACTGTTCGGAATTCGGGTGGTCATGATTGACAAACGGCCTCTGAACTGGTGGCTTTCTTTTGAGAGGACCGGTGGATATGCCGCCGGCTTTGCCACCGGCCTCCTCGGGTTTGCCCAGATCTTCTGGGATCCGAACAGGCAGGCCATCCACGACAAGGTCTCGGAGACCATCGTGATTCAGGATGGCAAAACGCAAGTGCCCGGCCCATGGATCGAAGAAGGAACAGTTCAGTGGACGCGTGGACGCCATGCGGCCGAGGAAACCCCAACAGTTCAGTGGACGCGTGGACGCCGTGCGGCCGAGGAAACCCCAGAGGTCTAACGGGTGTTGGATGTTACAGCAGCGTTTTGATTATTAAAACAGGGATGCCCGCTTGATAAATCTTCATCTCTCGAACCGCCGCCGAGCCATGAGCCTCGGTATCAGCCTCCTTCTCGTTCCTCTTTGTTTGGCGTGCGGAGCGGAAGGGGAAGACGCTCAGGAGCAGACCTCAGGACCGGACACTGTTCTTCAGGCCATGCTCGAATCCGCGGCGAAGGCCCAGCCTCAAGCCCAGACCGCCCCACGGCCCACCAGCCCCCGGATGGCTCAGGAAGGCGGGGAAGTCCCACCCCTCCAGATCGCTGACATGGGCTACGACTTTGGTTCAGGCGACGCCCCGGTGAAGGTGATGGAGATCAGTGATTTCGGGTGCGGATACTGCCGGCGTTTCCACGAGGAGACCTTCCCCACCCTTCTCGAGATTTATGTGGAAGCCGGTTTCGTGGAATGGAAGTTCATCCCATTCGTTCTTGGTATGTTCCCCAACGGCCTTCAGGCTGCTACCGCAGGGGAATGTGCTGGAGAGCAAGACCAGTTCTTCTCCATGCAGAATCGGCTTTTTGGGGAGCAGAGCGGTTGGCGTAATAGCGACGATCCCTATGCGTTCTTTGCCGACCTCGCCGCCCAGGAAGGGCTGGATGTGGAACGCTTCAATTCATGCATCGAAGGTGGCTGGCGGGACAACAACGTGAGAGCAAACGTCCGTCTGGGTCAGCAAGCAGGGGCCCGAGGGACGCCACTCTTCCTCATCGATGGCAGGCCCGTCCACGGTGCGCTCCCACTGGCAGACTTCCGGGCGGTGCTGGACGGCGCGCTCCTCCAGAGAGGGATCACCCCCCCGCCCAAGTGAAGCCACTCTTCCTTGTCCCTCTCCTTGTTGCCGGATCCTGCGGTTGGAATGCGGCCGGCACCACGGGGTGTGAGCCCACGGCTCAGGCCGGGGCTCTCCCCGGTAATCTTCAGGAGAGTTCCGGAGTAGCGTGGAGCAGGTCCCAGCCTGGAGTCCTGTTCAGCCACAACGATGGAGGGCATGAACCCACCATCTACGCTTTGGACCTTCAGGGTTCGCCCCTGGGTGAGATCCCTCTTGCTGGCGTCCGAAACCGGGATTGGGAGGACATCGCCACCGGCGAGTGCGAGACCGGTGCCTGTATCTATCTGGCAGACGTAGGGGATAACGCTGAGATCAGGGACCACGTTGTCCTCTACCGGTTGAGGGACTCGGGTGTTTATGACGGTCTCCCTCAGGTCGCAGAGGCCTTCCCAATGGTCCTCCCGGACGGCCCCAGGGACATGGAGTCGGTCTTTGTCCTTCCGGGTGAGGACGTCTTCTTTGTCAGCAAGGGCCGGAACCATGCCGTGACCTTGTATCGATACCCGCCACCACTCCGGGCCGGAGAGACCGTTACCCTGGAGGTTGTACAAACCTTTTCCGAAGGGCGGCTTCCCCTCCCGCGGCAGGTTACCGGCGCCGACGCTTCCCCCGACGGAAGCGTGGTAGTGATCCGGACCTATGAATCTCTCAACTTCTTCCACACCGATAGCGGCAGGTTGGTGCCCGTCAGAGGGGGGCGCGTGGCCCTTCGAACCCTCAATGAGGTCCAGGGGGAAGCTGTGGGGTTAGGACCCTCCGGTGAGGTGGTGCTGACCTCAGAGGCCGCGCTTGGGCGAGCGGCGGCGATGGTCACTCTGAAATGTGGCGTTGGGGACTGGCCGGAAACCTAGCGTCCCTCTTCCTCTCCCCCCACCTTCCATCTCCGCTGAGGGCTGGAGCCGGCCCCACGGCCCGACGCTCGTCATCTGGAGCGAGCGAGCGTCCTACAGGGTACCCGAACCGTTCTCCGTAGAGATTGTCCCGGCCCGAGCAGCTCCTTCTGGAGGCAGAACCATGCGCCGCATAGTCTACCCCTCAGCCTTTCTCATCATGGCTGTTGCCCTCTCTCCACTTTCGCCAGCCGCCGCCGGCCAAGAACCGTCCCAGGATGCGAAACCCATCCCCTCCATCGCCGAAAAGACCGACGGCATGGAGAAGAGAGACGGCTTCATCCCGCTGTACTGGGACGCGAAAGGAGGGAAGATCTGGTTGGAGATCGGCCGATTTGATGAAGAGTTTCTCTACTACGTCTCTCTCCCGGCGGGAATGGGCCAAAACGATCTGAATCTGAATCGTGGAGACCTAGGGCCTAGTATGGTGGTGACCTTCCAGCGGATCGGGCCAAGAATCCTCATGTACGAGCCGAATTACTCCTACAGGGCCATTAGCGACGACGCTCTGGAGAGGAAATCGGTAGACGACGGGTTCCCGGCTTCGGTGACCTGGGGTTTCGACGTGGCTGCGGAAACCGAGGGGACCGTCCTTGTGGACGCCACGAGTTTTTTTATCAGGGACGCACACGGTGTCGTCAACACTCTCCGGCAGTCGCAGCAGGGCACCTTCAAGTTGGACATCACGCGGAGCGCGATCTATCTGCCTCGCACCCGAAATTTCCCAGAGAACACCGAGGTGGAGCTAACCCTGACTTTTACGTCCGATCTGCCCGGAGGGTTGGTCGGAAGCGTCACCCCCTCTGGAGATGCTCTGACCCTCAGGCAGCACCACTCCTTCGTGCAGTTACCTGAGGTGCCCTTCGAAATGCGGAGGGCCGATCCACGGGCGGGGTTCAACGGCATCAGCTATATGGACTACGCCACTCCACTTGGGGAGCCCCTCCAGAAGCAATACATCGCCAAGCACCGCATCGAGAAGCGAAACCCCGATGCGGCCATGAGCGAACCGGTAGAGCCCATCATCTACTACCTGGACCCCGGCACGCCCGAACCCGTTCGCTCTGCCCTTTTGGAGGGGGCCCGTTGGTGGAATGAGGCATTCGAAGCCGCGGGTTTCATCGATGGCTTCCAGGTTGAGGTCCTTCCGGCCGATGCCGACCCCATGGACGCCCGTTACAACATGATCCAATGGGTCCATCGCTCCACTCGTGGCTGGAGCTACGGAAACTCCATCACCGATCCCCGCACCGGCGAGATCCTGAAAGGACATGTCACCCTCGGTTCCCTTCGCGTGCGGCAGGACTGGCTCCTGGGTGAAGGCCTCACCTCACCCTACACCAGTGGTGACGAGGACCCGGATGAGGTCCGACAGATGGCGCTTCAACGGATTCGTCAGCTTTCAGCCCACGAAGTTGGACACACGATCGGACTTTCCCACAACTACATCTCGAGCTCTCAGGAGGGTGACAGGTACTCTGTTATGGACTATCCGCATCCAATGATCGAATTGGATGAGAACGGAAATGTCGAACTGCGAGATGCCTATCCCAACGGCATCGGCGATTGGGACAAGGTATGGATCAAGTATGGGTACACCGACTTCGCACCGGGGACTGATGAAGACAGGGCTCTGGAGGAAATCCTCATGGAGGCGGCCACCGAAGGTCTCACCTTCATCAGCGACGAGGACGCGAGGCCTCCAGGAAGCGCACACCCCAACACGCACCTCTGGGACAACGGGGCGAATGCTGCGGTGGAACTCAACCGCATGATGGATGTGCGCAGGGCGGCCCTTGATCAATTCGGGGAAGCCGCCATCAAAGACGGCATGCCAATGGCCACCATGGAAGAGGCCCTGGTCCCGCTTTACCTCCACCATCGTTATCAGGCGGAGGCGACCTCGAAAGTGGTTGCCGGCCTCTACTACACCTACGCCATGCGAGGCGACGGACAGGAACCCCTGCGTTTTGTCCCTCCCGGCGAGCAGTGGGCCGCCGTAGAAGCCCTCATTAGAACCCTAGATCCGGCCCAACTCACGATTCCTCGAGCCATCCTGGATCGACTGCCACCACGGCCCTTTCGATATCCTCCCCATCAGGAGCTCTTCACCAGAAATACCGGTCTGGTATTCGATGCTGTGGCTCCGGCGGCCTCAGCGGCAGACATGACACTTTCTTTCCTTTTTCATCCTGAACGCGCTACGCGGATGGTCCAGCAGAAAGCCCTTCAGCCGGACCTTCCGGGTCTCACGGACGTCATCGATCGGGTGGTGGAGAACGTCTTCGGTATCCGCTTCCGCGACGGCTACGATACCGAGGTGAACCGGGCAGTTCAAAGGGTCCTGGTGGATCGCCTCGTGATGCTGGCCACCCAGGCCCCCATGCCTCAGGTTCGCGCAGAGAGCACGATGGCTCTCAAGGGGTTACGCCAACGAGTCATGGAGGGAAGCGGGACTCCGGAACCGGCCCAGGACGCTCACTACAGCCTCCTATGCGAGGACATACGACGGTTTCTGGAACGGCCCCACCAAACCATCACCCCGCCAACGACACGCTCCGCCCCCCCGGGAAGTCCCATCGGAGATCCCGGCATGTACTGGGTGGGGTGGGATTGGTCAGTACCGACAACTCAATGGGGGAACTACGATTGGTGGTGGTGGGAGTAGAGGAGCAAGAATCGGGTCGATGGGACGGGGATTTGGGGTGAGGTTTCTTCTCGAGTCCCCGATACCCTTCGACCCGGATTGTTATGAGTCCCCTTTCTGACTACGAGATCGTCGCAAAATCACTTCTGCATCTGGAGGAACACTTCCTCAGGCAGCCGTCCCTAGACGAGCTCGCCACCCATGCCGGGGTGAGCAAATTCCACTTCCAGAAGCTCTTCACCCGCTGGGCCGGCGTGAGTCCGAAGCGCTTTCTCCAATTCCTCACCCTCGAGCATGCCAAAGGACTCCTGCTGGAGTCTGAGCCCGTGCTCCACGCCGCCTTCGCCTCAGGACTGTCAGGGCCCGCCAGACTTCACGACCTCTTCATCAGTACCGAGGGAGTGACCCCTGGCGAGTTCAAGAGTGGGGGTCTGACTCTCAGGATTACCCATGGAGTCCACCCGACGCCCTTTGGACCGGCCTTTCTAGCCCAAACCGATCGTGGCCTTTGTCAGCTTTCCTTCCTGGATCCAACCAGTGGGAATGTTAAAAAAGAAGCGGTGGAGGCGCTGCGCTCCGACTGGCCCGGAGCTGTTCTAGCCGAAGCGCCAGAAGAGACCGCGGACCTGGCCCAGGCCATCTTCTTCCCCGCTGAGGCGTCGCCCCCGACCGCCCCTCTCGCGCTCTTCCTCAAAGGCACCAACTATCAGATCAAGGTTTGGACGGCCCTTCTCAGGATTCCGCAGGGCGCTGTAACGACCTACGGCGGCCTGGCAAAAGCTCTGGGCGCCCCGAACGCTGCCCGCGCGGTGGGATCGGCCGTGGCGAAGAATCCCATCGCTTACCTCATCCCCTGCCATCGGGTGATTCGGGGCATGGGAGCAATCGGGGAGTACCGTTGGGGAGCGGTGCGGAAAAAGGCGATGATTGGATGGGAAGCCGCCCAGAAGGTCTCGTAGGGGCCTCAAAGACAGCCGTGGCGGCATACCAGGCTGCTCTTCATGATTTCCCCGATAGGTAACAAAAGCCCTTGACTCCAGGCCTGACCGCTATTAGTTGTTAGATGCAACGGTTGTATGATACAACTAGTACGACGCAGACTGAGCCCGGAGTTAAAGACCGCTATGTCGGCACCATTTGAAACGATCAACCGCCCTTCCCTCATTCGGGACGCTGCACGTCTTCAGGAGGCACTGGCGGAGCTGATCCGAGTGCTTCAGTTCCGGGACAGGGACAGGGCCTGTTGTTACGACCTTTCCGTCAGCCAGTGCCATGCCCTGGAAACCCTCATTCAGCACGGACCCATGCCCGTTACTCAGCTGGGAGACCATCTCTATCTGGAGAAGAGCACCGCCAGCCGCCTAGCGAAAGCCCTGTTAGAAAAGGACTTGGTGCGGAAACGGGCACCTCAGGCAGACGGTCGGGTGGTCATACTCCAGGTTACCGAAACCGGACACAGGCTGGCCCGGAAAATCCTCAACGATCTGGCCGATGAGTATATGGACCTTCTGGAAGAGTTCGAGCCGGAGGTCCGGGCCGCACTGCCCCTTCTCTTGGACCGGCTGACCCAGACCATATCCGGTAGAACAGACCCGCAAGAGCTTACCTGCTGCTAAAGGAAAGAACCATACCATGGGATGCGGGTGTGGATGCAACGCAGAGAATGGTACCGGCGCCGACCTCGTAACCCTCGGTCATACTATAGGTTACTCCAATACTGACCTTGGGGCTGTTCCTGACGGCACCAACCTGGGCCTTGGGTGTGGAAACCCAACCGCACTGGCAAGCCTCGAGGAGGGTGAGACGGTTCTGGATCTAGGCTCCGGAGCCGGATTCGACTGCTTCCTTGCCTCGAAGGAGGTAGGCGCCGCCGGACGGGTCATCGGGGTGGACATGACCCCGGACATGGTGGAAAGGGCCCGAAAAGCAGCTCAGGCGGGCGGTTATGACAACGTGGAATTTCGTTTGGGCGAAATCGAGGCCCTCCCGGTCCCTGACAACAGCGTGGACGCGGTCATTTCCAACTGCGTTCTGAACCTTTCTCCTGCCCGCGAGCGAGTATTTGCCGAGGTCTTGAGGGTCCTGAAGCCCGGGGGCCGGATCATGATCTCCGATCTTATCTCCACCTATCCCACGCCAGATTTCCTTCTCGAAAACACAGACGCTCTCGTGGGGTGCCTGCCGGTCCAGGAAGATGAATACCTTGGGCAATTACGAGCCGCTGGCCTAGGGAACGTGGAGGTCGTGGAGGAGAAGACCTACCCGACAGACCTTCTCACAGCAGATCCGGCAGTACAGGAGTTCTTGAGCGCTCACCCGGACGAGGAGAAGATCATTCTGGAGTTCATTGGCTCCATCCGGAGCGGGATGATCCAGGGATCGAAGCCGGAGGCTTAGAAGCGCTTTACCAGGGAGGCTGGATTCTGACCCACCAGGGCCAGGATCCAGCCCGTCGGGGGGATCGGAAAACCCCTTTTATCCCCAGGGATCGAAGAAATCCACGTCCCGGGAAACCTCAGCCCCCTCATCCGGTCCGGCGGCACCGAGGTAGGCAATCCAGGCTCGGGCCAATTCAGGGATAATGGCCTCAGCGGTGGAGGCACCATCCACGATCCCCACGGCGCCCTCCAACTCCAGAATCTCACGAATCGCCCCCACGGCGAACCGATAGCCCAAACGGATGGCCCATTCGGGGTCGGGATGAGTGATTTCTTGCCGATGCGCCAGGAAAAGAGGTGTGACCGTCGAGAGTATGTGTTGGTGGAACTCGAAGACGCGGTGGGCTCCTTCCAGGTCCTGTCGCCGCTCCCGGCCGAGCACCTCACGTTGGTGGTAATCTGCCCGAAAAGACCGCAGGAGAAGCCCCACCACGCCCCCAACAACTGAATCGATGGAAAGTGCCCCAAGATTCCGGGATTCCAAGGCTGCGTCCCACCGATCACGGGCTTGGGACCAGATCCGGTCCTGGAGATACCGGATCAGGTCGTCCTTCCCAGCAAAACGAGCGTAAAAGGAGCCCACGGAAGCTCCAGCTCGTTCCACGATGGCGGCAACCGTCGCGCTCTCCACACCTCCCTCTTCCATGAGCTCCAGGGCAGCCTGAGCAATGCGGTCCAGGGTCTCACGGCTCCGGGCTTGCTTCGGCGGGCGGAGGGGGGGGTCTTGGGAAGTCATCTGAGTGGAGCCGCCCTGGCCCTAAGGGTGAAGAGAATTAGAAGCAGAATTCTTATTCTGAAAATAATCCACTTCCGACTGCGGTCAAGTCAGCGAAGGGAAAAGGGCTGAACCCGAAGGCGATTCAGTGGATTCGGCGATCCGCCTACCCCGGGTACCTCCCCGTGAGGGGAGGGCCCACAGGCATCACCACCAACCGATTCAGCACCCTCAGGGCCAGTTCACCAATTCGGCCCATGCCAGCAAAGTCGATGAGTTCCACATCGTCCAGGGGTCCATGGTACTCATCATGGAGCCCCGTGAAGAAGCCGACGAAGGGGATATCCGCCTGCCAGAAGCACACATGGTCCGTGCACCCCGTGCAGCTCGTTTCGCGGATGGCCAGACTCAGGGTTGGTTCATTGGAGTTGGTGACCAAGGGATTCCACACCCAGGACGTTTCGCCACCGGATATGTACACCGTGTTGCTCCTGAGCCGGCCGACCATGTCGAAATTCATCATGGCCCGGGTATAGCCCAACGGCACCGCAGGCGTGCCGTGGACATAGGAACATGAGCCCAGGAGGCCCTGTTCCTCAGCCCCAAATGCAGCGAAAAGGACCGACCTCCGGTCTCGTGATCCCATTCCCCCTGCGTCCACGTAGTTCTTGAACGCCCGGGCTGTCTCCAGCACCAGCACCGTCCCCGATCCGTTGTCGTCAGCACCGTTGTTCGGACCATCGTCTTCATCATCCAGGTTCCGAAACCCGATATGATCGTAATGGGCCCCCACCACCACCCACTCCTGGGCGAGGGCACCAGAGCCCTCCACGGCCGCTAGGACGTTCTGGGAGGTCAGATCGCGCTCCAGCCTGTTCGAATAGGCTCGAAACCCCTGTATGGCCCCTCCAGGGGCCTCCTGAAGGCCGTAGGCCATGAACCGATCCCTCAAATACTCGGCGGCCCTGAGCTCATCCACGCTTCCGGATCCACGACCCCTCATGCTGTCGTGGGCCAACGCCTCGAGGTGGACCAGGAGACTGTCCCGATCAGGAATCGGAGGAGCGAGCCCTTCGGTGCGAAACTCCCAGGACTCCTCTTGGGGTAACGCCGATCCTCCACGGAACATCAAAGCTTCAGAAACCACCACACGGTAGTCGGTCCCGAAGTCGAGGGGATCCGCTGGCCGGAGGATAACAACCCTGTCTTTGGAGCCGAGAGTCGGACTCACCACCACTCGGCGCTCTCCGTTCCAGAGGCCCACGGTCCCTGATACGGTGGTGGGATCGACTCGTTTTGAAAACCGGATGACGATGGGATCCAGAACCGACACGTCGGTTTCCCCAGATACGGGGACCACAGAGAGGAAACCCGGGGGGCCTCCGCCTCCCCCAGAGCCAAGGAGATCCCCACAAGCCGTCAGGACGAACGCGAGGCCAAGAGTGCTTAGCACGGCCGCTACTAGGGAACGCATCGGGTCTCCGGAAATCCGAGGGATAACGGGCTAGGTTAACACTACTTACGAATCATTTGGACACCTATTTCGTAATGTCTTTTAGAGAGGCCCGTATAGTACAACGAACACGTTGAGACACGCTTTAC